>CAZMXD010000138.1:0-5427 GCA_964570185.1 uncultured Nitrospina sp.
GAATTAGATTTTTTTTGCGTAGAGAAAACAGCAAGAGTTAAGGATGTCGTCATGAATAATATTGCTATTCCCGTTGTTAATTTGGTGAGAAAATTGCCTGCTCCACTACTCCCAAACATCGTTTGACTGCTCCCTGCTCCCAACCCCGAACCCATTGCAGCTCCTTTACCAGCTTGCAAGAGAACAGTTAAAATTAAAGATAAAGCAGCGATAACATGTATTGCATTAATTATCGTATCCATAATTCAAAAAACCCTTCCGTAATTCCTATCAATTAAATAAAACCTCGAAATAGTGATTCAAAATCTATGTTGATGAAGCAGCCTTGATAATATCACAAAATGAATTAATATTCAGGCTGGCACCTCCAACTAAAGCGCCGTCAACTTCTTCATTACTCAATAGATCTCTACAATTATTTGGATTAACGCTACCTCCGTATAAAATATTCACGTAAGCCTCATCATTCCCTAAAACTTTTTTGCTTAATATATTTCGTATAAAATCATGCGCTTCTTCAACTTGATTCACCGTGGCATTCACACCTGTTCCAATTGCCCACACCGGCTCGTAAGCAATACAAATCTTGTTAAAATTTTTGCATGTCAAATCTGAGAAGGCTTGACAAACTTGATTTTCTATAGTTTCAAAGGTTCTACCATTATTTCGTTCTTCCTCATTTTCTCCAACACAAACGATGACACTAATATCATTGTTCACAGCACAAACGATCTTTTTATTTACCATTGCATTTGTTTCGCCAAATAGCTTGCGCCTTTCGGAATGACCGACTATGGCAAATTGGCATCCAGCATCTTTAATCATTCCAAAAGATACTTCTCCCGTATAAGCTCCGCTCTCCTGAAAATGAAAATTCTGGCATGCTAAACCAATATTTGAATTTTCCAATACTTGTTTTACAGTGTGAAGTAAAGTAAAAGCAGGTGCCAAAACCACCTTGACATCTGGGATTTTTTCGGAAAAATCTTGGATTCCACTTGCCAAATTTGCGGCTTCTAATGCCAACAAATTCATTTTCCAGTTTCCTACAACCAAAGGCATTTTCATGAAGGATTCATGCTCTTTAATTTGTATATTTCAGAAAATTTGGATTGTTAAAGATATTGTCTTTAATTTCTTCAGGAATTTTGGTAATCAACAATAAATTTCAAAAGATCTTTAACACGATTAGAATACCCCCATTCATTATCGTACCATGCCAAAACCTTAACCATAT
Organism: uncultured Nitrospina sp.; assembly: GCA_964570185.1. Lineage (GTDB taxonomy): Bacteria > Nitrospinota > Nitrospinia > Nitrospinales > VA-1 > UBA8687. The sequence goes on from CAZMXD010000138.1 coordinate 1,238, forward strand.
TACCCTCTATTACCTTGGTAGAAATCCCATCAACAATGCATGAATAAGGATCACCATTATAATCAATAGAGACTAATGGGTTTTTCTCCACTCTAAGGATATTTTTTAAACCTTTTAGTGCCGCCTCCTCAAAAACCTTGTTTACTAATTGCGCTGAAGATTTTTTTTCGACTTCAACCACGAGGTCAATAAGAGATACGTTTGGGGTAGGCACACGAATTGCCATTCCATCTAACCGACCTTCAATTTCTGGCAACACTAGCGAAACTGCTTTTGCGGCACCAGTTGTTGTTGGAATCATCGAAATACCCGCAGCACGAGCCCGACGAAGATCTGAATGAGGTAAATCCAATATTCTTTGGTCATTTGTGTAAGAATGAATAGTGGTCATTAACCCCTTTTTAATAACAAAGTTGTCATGCAACACCTTTGCCACGGGTGCAAGGCAGTTGGTAGTGCAAGACGCATTGGAAATGATATTGTGTTGCTCAGGACAATAGGTTTGCTGGTTAACCCCTAAAACTATCGTCGCATCTGGTTTCTTTGCGGGCGCAGAAATGATAACCTTTTCACAACCTGCGCTGATATGCTTACTTGCCGCTTCTCTACTGGTAAAGAAACCTGTCGATTCAATAACAATATCCACTCCCAAGTTTTTCCAGGGAAGTTTAGAAGGCTCTCTCTCAGAAAAAACCTTAATTTCCTTTCCATCAATTGATATTCCATTTGAGTCTGAGCTTATCTTTTCTGGTAAAACTCCTTGCACTGAGTCATATTTAAACAGATGTGCCAAGGTCCCTGGATCTGTTAAGTCATTTATTGCAGAAATTTCAATTTTTTCGCACTCAGGATCTCTTAATATACTTTTAAGTACCGCTCTTCCTATACGACCGAAGCCATTAATACCTACCTTTATAGACATAATTAACCAACTCTTTCCAAGCCAAACAAAAATAAAATGGGTGGATTTATCAAAAAGGAATCAATTTAAATCAGAAAAAATAAGGAGTAAAAAAATAACTTGGGGTTTCAATAACTAATATGAGGAGTATGCAAAAATTATATTTTCAAGTCAACACAAACCTCTTAAAGGGTTTATCTTTAATAATATTATTCTTGGTTAGGCAGGCTATACTATTATCGTAATGCATGAGTCTACTAATCTCAAACACTTTATTCCCGAACCGAAACTGAATTGTTATCTGGAATGCTTTGGGTTTCTGCATTCGTAAGACAAGTCAATAAAATATGATCGATTTCTTCACTAATTTCGAGACTGGTTTCTATTTTTTCTAAAAGAAATTTAAATTCTTTTACGAGCTGGTCTTCTTCTTTCACCGAGGATTCCAATTCTGATTCAATTTGTTTTACTTCGTCTAAAAGCTTTTTACCAGCATCTTCCAATATTTGGATTTTACTCTGCGCTTCGTCTTTTTTTTCAAGAATTTCATCACGAGCGTGCGTCACTTCTGACCTAAGCTTTTCAATCAAAAACAACTCAGTATCCAATCGTTCAAAAATTTTATCAAGGTTTTTTAAATAATTTCGTCGACGTTGAATTAAAAATTCTCTTGAACCATCTAGATCCTCAGAGCTTTGTTCTGAAGAGGAATCAAAAGATACGGATTCTTTCGAGCTACCGTTTAACAATTCTTCGTATTTAGATTTAATTGAGCATTCTTCAGAGTAAAGATTGTCAAGGTTACTTGATATTTTATCTATGTTTTGATCATAGATATCGATATTTCGCATAAGGGTTTCTAGGTTTTCTACATTCCCATTTACTTCCTTTCCAATAGAAGCTAATTTATCTTCAAGAGAAATTCTAAATCTCTCTTTATAATCAAGCACCTTGTTAAATGATTCCACCAAACAAGCATAACTGTGAGCACTTGAACTCGCACGGTCACGTATCATTAAGTTTTTTTGGGCAATTTCAGAATAGTTAACGGATTCTTCCATAATATTTTTATCGTGAAAAATTCAACTTACAAATTATACATTAGATTCTAACATAATTAGACCAAAAAAAACTCCAAGGACTCATATTTTCAATAGCTTATATTAGTTTAGCTTTGTACTCCAAAAGATTTAGCTTTTTTTATAACTTGAATCATAGTTTTAACGGCATTATCAAATCCCGTATAAACAGATTGAGCAACTAAAAAATGTCCAATATTAAGTTCCTCTATTTCAGGAATAGATGCTATAGCCTTAACATTATTATAATTTAGTCCATGGCCTGCAAATACCCGCAAATCCAAATCAAAAGCATGTTTTGCTGCTTCTTTAATCCTTTTTAGTTCACCATTTATTTCCTTGCGATCTTTTAGGTCCGAGTATCGTCCCGTATTAATTTCTATACTGTCAGCTCCAATCCGCTTTGAAGCCTCAATTTGTTTAGGGTCTGGATCCACGAAGAGACTGTAAAGGATACCTTTCTCCTTAATTAATTCACGTAATTTTTTGAGATCTTCGACTTGGGAAACCACATCAAGTCCCCCTTCCGTTGTTATTTCCTGACGTTTTTCTGGCACTAAAGAAATCTGATAGGGTTTTAATTCTAGCGCCAAGTTAATCATTTCACCAATTGCCGCCATTTCAAGATTTAACTTGGTATTAATATTATTATGAATTATATAGACATCCTTATCTTGGATATGTCTTCGATCTTCTCTCAAATGCACGGTAATACCATCTGCTCCTGATTGTTCAGCTATTAGGGCGGCCCTTAGAGGGTCTGGTTCTATACCTTTTCTAGCTTCTCGTATCGTTGCAACATGATCTACATTAACAAACAAACGAATCACAGGCTTTACCCTTCAAGAATTGCTTCAGCAATTTTGACCGCATTACGAGTTTCTTTAACATCATGGGTTCGGATAATTGAGGCTCCCTTTAATACTCCTACAACCGAAGCTCCCAAAGAGCCTTCCAATCTATCCTTAGCAGGCAAATCCAATATATTACCTATAAAAGATTTTCTAGATATTCCTAAAAGAAGAGGCTTACCCAGCTGGCCAAACTTATTTAAATTTTTTAAAAGCTCAAGATTATGTTTTTGGTTTTTACCAAATCCAATACCCGGATCAATTGCAATTTGATCAGGACATATTTCTGCCGCTTCGGAAATTTTTATACTCTTTGCTAAGAATATTTTTACTTCTTCCACAACATTTTTATAACTGGGATTTTCTTGCATTGTCATAGGATTTCCTTGCATATGCATCACTATAACCCCAGCCTGTTTTCGGGAAATTACTTCGGCCATTTGTGGATATTTTTGTATTCCAGTTATATCGTTAATGATTTTAGCTCCAGCCAGTAAGGACTCTTCCGCAACAATTGGCTTATAGGTATCCACTGAAATAGGAATATCGATCCTTTTGACCAGATATGAAATAACGGGTATCAATTTACTAAGTTCTTCTTCCTCAGTAATGGGTTTGGAACCAGGTCGAGAACTCTCTGCTCCCAAGTCCAGAAAATCTGCACCGTCGTTTGCCATTTTCTCAGCCAATTTCATTATATCTTCAATAGAAAAACAGCGTGATTTTTCATAAAAAGAATCTGGAGAAATATTTATTATCCCCATATAACGGGTTTTTTCACTCCCTTTCGAAAAAGAAAATCGACGCATAATTTTAAAGTTTTAAGGAATACTGATATTATGGGTTAGAAACATAACAAACAAAAAAACTCCACTTACCAACTGCAGATAAGTGGAGTTCTTATTTTAATTAAGATTGATCGATTTTTGAAATTAGGCAGGTGCAGGATCTGGCATCCCTCCACCTAATAGGCCGTCCTTAGAATCTGCCTTAGGCTTCTTTTTCTCAATATGCGATTCTTCATCTGGTTTTAGATTTTGAGGTGTCCCAGAGTCCTCATCATCAAAAATACTTTTTCCCTCAATAATATTCTTAACTTCCTTCGCATTTAATGTTTCATGCTCGAGAAGTGCTTGCGCCATTGTTTCTAATTTATCCAGATTAGTTTTCAGTAACTCAGTTGCTTTTTCGTAGCCTCCCATTACCAATGATTTTACTTCCTGATCAATTAGTTTGGCAGTTTGATCACTGAAATTCGCCTGGCTTGAGAAATCTTTGCCAAGAAAAGGTTGCTCTTCTTTAGTTCCATAGGTAAGTGGTCCCATTTTTTCACTCATTCCCCATTCACAAACCATTTTC
>CAZMXD010000139.1:0-5355 GCA_964570185.1 uncultured Nitrospina sp.
TGAAACTTCAACGCGTGTAAGGGTTGCAAATCCGATTCGAGGATCTTTTAATCCACCTTGAAGAAGCTTTGAAATTTCTTCAAGAAGCAGCTCTTGGATTCTCTGAGAACGTTTGAATCTCATAGCTATACCTTTTATTTTTACTGAATTTATAAAGATATAAAGTTCTTAATAGATTTCCGAACCTATGCTCAATATTTCTGTTTTATAATTAACAATTTCAGCGAGATTCATTCTATCTATAGCATCAATCACTTTGCTCAATAAACCATCGATATATGGCTGGTCTACACCCACCGCAGAGATACCTAAATGAATGCTTTGCCAAACATCTTGATCGCCAACCTCGGCGACGGAAATATTGAAATCATTTTTCAAACGATCTTTTAAGGCCCTTACAACACGCCTTTTCCCTTTTAATGAGTTGTTGCCATGCAAATAAAAATTTACGCAACAGCAGCCAATTACCATTTTTTTTCAACAGATTAAGATGTTATTTGCTCCGTGACAAAGGGTTCGATAATATCCCCTTGTTTAATATCTTGAAACTTTTCTATTGAAATCCCGCATTCATATCCAGCGGCGACCTCTTTTACATCGTCTTTGAATCTTCTTATAGAAGCTATCTTGCCTTGATAAACGACTACATTATCGCGAATCAATCTTGTTTCCACATTACGTTCGGCTTTTCCAGATAAAACATGGCAGCCTGCTATGGTACCCACTTTTGGGATAGTAAATACTTCTCGTACTTCAGCTCGACCAACAATCCGTTCTTTGAATGTTGGTGCCAGCATTCCTTCCATCGCAGCTTTCATATCATTAATTGCATCGTAAATTATGCTGTAAAGACGAATATCTACCTTTTCTCTTAAGGCGAGTTTAGACGCCTGATCGGTTGGTCGCACATTAAAACCGATAATTATAGCGTTCGAGGCGGTCGCAAGCAAAACATCTGATTCGGTTATACCGCCTACTGCATCGTGTATACATTTGATTCTAACTTTGTCGCTCCCAAGTTTTTCGAATGCTTCTTGAACCGCATGGATGGATCCTTGTACATCTGCTTTAACAATCAGGTTCAATTCTTTTATTTGTCCGTCGACGATCTGTTGATGCAAGTCATCCATGGTGATACGGGTCGATTTTGCCAACTCGGATTCACGTTTTTGTTGAAGTCTAAGGTTACTTAATTGACGGGCTTTTTTTTCATCTTGAACGACCATGAAATGGTCACCTGGTTGCGGAACATCAGGGAGTCCAACAATTTCAACCGGGGTGGAAGGAACAGCTTTTTTTATTTTTTTCCCGGAGTCACCGATCAATGCTCTCACCTTACCAAAGTGGCAGCCAACTATAAAAGGTTCGCCAACTTGCAAGGTGCCGCTTTCAACTATTAGCGTTGCGACAGGGCCTCTACCTTTATCCAACTTCGATTCAATGATAACCCCTTTTCCTCGCAACTTTGGATTGGCTTTCAACTCCATAATTTCAGCTTGAAGAATTAGGTTCTCCAATAGGTCATCAATACCTGTTTCTTTCAAAGCTGAGACCTCTATGTAAATCGTCTGTCCACCCCAGTCTTCAGGGAGAAGTCCTTGATCAGCCAATTGTTTTTTTACTTCATCTGGTTTAGCGTCGGGCTTGTCAATTTTATTAATGGCAACAAGAATGGGTACGCCAGCTGCTTCTGCATGATGGATGGCTTCCTTTGTTTGAGGTTTTATGCCATCGTCTGCAGCAACTACCAGTACTACAATATCGGTTACCTGTGCGCCCCTGGCTCGCATTGCCGTAAATGCCTCGTGTCCTGGAGTATCCAAAAATGTGATTGCCGATCCCTTGACATGCGCCTGATATGCGCCTATATGCTGGGTGATACCGCCCGCTTCCACTTTGGTTACTTCTGTTTTGCGTATGGCATCGAGTAATGAGGTTTTACCATGGTCGACGTGCCCCATAATGGTAACAATGGGGGCGCGAGTAATATGGTCTTTGGAGTTATCCTCTTCATCTTCTATAAAATCCAGTTCAGATTTTTCGACTAGAAGTTCGACTTCGAATCCCATTTTATCTGCAACTTTACTTGCAAGCTCGAAATTAAGGGTTTGGTTAATATTTGCTAAAACACCAAAAACCATTAATTCTTTTATTACTTCATTAGGGGTTGATTTAAGGATTTCTGCCAGATCTCGAATGGGAATATTCTCTGGAATTCTTACTAGTTCAAACGCTTGTTCTTCCTCGATAGGTTCAGGTTCAACTGCAGGGACTGATTCTTTGATTGGTTCAGGTTTTTTAGTTTCTACTTGTAAGGTTTTGGGTTTTTCTTTGGGCGGCGTTTTAGGTTTTTCTTTTTCTGAAGGTTTGTCTTCTTGTTTTACAATTTTTAGCCCGAGTTTTTTTCCTGGTTTTGCTCCAACCTTTTTTTTGTTTTCTTCTTTTTTTGATTTGACAGTTTTAGTTTTAGCTGTTTTTACTACTTTGATTTTTTTCTCAGGTTTTTCTTCTTTGCTTTCGGCTTTTTTTGCTTTAGTTGACTTAGCTTGGGTTTTTGCTGTTGTGATTTTTACTTTTGAAGGAGTCTTTATTTTTATTTTCGTTTTCGTTTTTGCTTTAACTTCCTTGGATTCGGCCTTCGAGGAAGTTTTGGGTGAGAAAAGTTCGCGGATATGTTTCGCAGCCTCTTCATCCACTGAGCTCATATGATTTTTAACTGCGATCTTTTTTTTCTGCAGAGCTTCAATAATCTGGTCATTTTGCAGGCCGAGTTCGAGAGCCAGTTTGTTTACGCGAATCTTAGCCAAATTTCCTCCTTTGGCTTAAGCCAGCCATTTTATTGTGACTCCAAGATTGATCCTTAATTGTAAATCTTAGCTTGAGATCCCGACTTTGGATTTTTAAAAATAATGTCATAATAGTTCTATGCGTTTTCTATATTACCCAGTTGCTGTTTTACTTTTTCGAGTATTTCTTCGCCTAAACTTTTATCCAGACCATCAATAGCAATCAATTCATCAAGAGGAGTAACAGAAAGCTCTGCTAGAGTTTCAAAGCCATTGGTTTCCAGAGTTTTCAGGATTTCTGTTGAAAAACCAGATAGATCGCGAATTGGAATTTCTTCGTCTTCTAAATCCTCATCCTCGTTAATTGCATCCTTATTTTCTGTCTCTTCCGCCAGAGCCTGCTTTTCTTCTGATTCGCAGATTGCTTCATTTTCGGCAACATCTTTTTCAGGTTCATGGTCCTCTTCTGATTTCGCAGCCTTTTTTGCCAATTCTTCCTTAATTTTTTCTGCTAGCTCTATCAAGCCTTCTGCTTTTTTGGGACCGATTCCTGCCAATTTAACTAGTCCCTCAACTCCTTTGTCTAGAGTATCTAAATAGGTGACGATATTATTATTAAATAATATCGACATCACTTTTTCACCCAGACCTTTGGTATTTTTTATATCGTCAAGAAAGTCAACATCCGTTTCATTTGAAAAGGACATAAAACCAGGTTGCTCCCCCAACTCTAGTGCTTCAGAGGGGCCTTTGATGTCCACTTTCCATTTAACGAGTTTTGCTGCCAGTCTAACATTTTGACCTTTTTTACCAATAGCTAAGGACATTTGATCTTCTGCGACAATTATAGTCATTTGTTTTTCATCCCGATTAAGGATGATCTTTGAAACTTTTGCGGGGCTTAATGCGTTTTTAATATAAGTTTCAGGGTCCTCGGAGTACTCAACAATATCTATCTTTTCGCCTCTCAATTCTTGGACGATAGATTGAACACGCATTCCCCTCATACCAACACACGCTCCTACCGCATCGATGTCACGGTCATTTGTTCGAACAGAAATTTTAGTCCGGCCATTGGGTTCCCGAACCACCCCCATAATTTCAACCATCCCCTCACTGATTTCTGGAACTTCCATTTCGAATAATCTTTTGACCAAACCAATATGAGTCCTAGAAAGAATGACCAAAGCATTTTTGGGAGTCTTGCGGACATCCAGCACATAAGCCCGAATACGCTCGCCACGGTTAAAGCTTTCCCGAAATACCTGCTCCCTGCGCGGTAGAATTCCTTCCGCATTTCCAAGGTCAACGATCAGATCACCATGTTCCATGCGATGGACGATTCCGTTAAGGAGGTCTCCTTTTTTATCCTTGTACTCGCTATAGATTAGTTCTATTTCAGCTTCGCGCACTTTCTGGACGATGACCTGTTTAGCCAGTTGCGCAGCGATACGTCCGTAATTTTCCATTACTTGTTGAACAAGAACTTGATTGCCTATTTGAACATCTTCGGAAAAGGAAGACGCTTCTTTCAGGCTTATCTCGTTGTCTGGATGCTCAACATTTTTAACCACTGTTTTTTCAATGTAGATTTCGACCTCTCCAGTAGACTCATTAAACTCGCTTTGTAGTTCGCTAGCTGCGGGATAACGCTTGCGAGCAGCGACCTCTACCGCTGCTTTTAGCGCATCTATTAAAACATCCTTATCAATGCCTTTATCTCGGCTGAGTTGTTCTAAAATACTGAGAGTTTCTAAGCTCATTTTCTTGCCTAAATTTCTATGACTAAGTTTGCCTTAGCAACTCGATTCAAAGGAATTGTATGGAGTTGCCCATCCATATCAAGATAAATTGATTGATTTTTAAAATTTATCAGGCAACCTATAAAGCTTTTTTTGCCATTCAAAGGTGCGTGACATTGAACTGATATTTTTTTTCCGCAAAACTTAATGAAATCCTTTTCTTTTTTCAGTGCCCGATTTAAGCCGGGAGAAGATACTTCTAAAGTGTAATTAGGATCAATAATTTCCTCAATTTCTATTAAGTCTCCTGTAAGTCCGCTGACTTTTTGGCAGTCATCAAGAGTCACTCCACTTTCTTTATCGATATAAATCCTGAGGACCCAACTTTTGCCCTCTTTTTTGAATTCGACATCGACTAACTCAAGCCCATTCGCCAAAAGGACGGGCTCGATCATCTCCATTATGGATTGAGTGACCGGAACTTTTCCCATTTTGCACCTCAATGTGTAAGAGAGAATTTCTAGGTCTAACTACCTAAAATTATTAAGTCTACAAGGAGGAGGAAGTAATACAACTGACCGTTTTCCACGGGAAAAGCAAAAAAAAATGCGGGCTCAAAGCCCGCATCGCAGAGCCCGTATTCAGTTGCGACAATTGTACTAAAATTGCGTGTATGATTTCAAGAAAAATCTGGTTACCGCCAGGGGGCAATAAAACTTTATAAGTTCTTTAAAATATTAGGGATATCTTGTATGCACTGCGGATAAAAATGTAATTGAGAATCTTGTGTCTTGCGAATCTTTATTTCAATTTTTCCTTCTTCAAGG
>CAZMXD010000140.1:0-5349 GCA_964570185.1 uncultured Nitrospina sp.
CGCGTTTCTTGCTCATGCATTTTCTCAAACCTTCTGCTTCACCAAGGCTCATATTCGCCACCAAGTGAGCGACTTTAAGGACGTCTTCCTGATAGATCATGATGCCGTAGGTTTCCGAAAGTACTTCTTCTAATTTAGGATGCAGATAAGTGACTGCTTCTTTCTCATTATGGCGGTTGATATAAGCCTGCATCATGCCGCTCGAAGCGACACCGGGGCGAATGATAGAACTGGCAGCGGTCAGCTTTTCAAAGGAGTCCACGCGAAGTTTTTGCAGCAAGTTTCGCATTCCCGGGCTTTCGATATAAAAACAGCCCATGGTTTTTCCTTCGCGTACCAAGGCCCGAGTCGCCGAATCGGTCGCCGGATCGATACAAGAAAGATCAAGTGGCGTATGCTCGCGCACCGCTTGCACCGTATCGACCTCGACTGCAAGCCCACGCTGTGCAAGCAGGTCGATTTTCAATAGTCCAAGATCTTCGACGGGATACATGTCATATTGCGTGACTTCAAATCCTTTTGGAGTTTTTTGCAGTGGAATCAAATCGGTGATCGGTTTTGCGCTGACAACGATCCCGCCACAATGGATGGAAATATGGCGTGGCAGTCCAACAATTTTTTTTGCAGCCGTGATCATGTTGCAGAATGGCGGGTCTTCCAATGGTAGATCTCTACACTCTGGGATGGTATCGCGTACCGCTTCAAGATTATTCAGGTCAGCGGAATGGGGTAAGCGTTGAGTGATTGTATCAATATCGATAGCGGAGAGGCCAAGGGCTTTGCCGGTCTCCCGCAATGCAGATCGACTGCCGAGGTGAATATGTGTCGAAATCAAAGCGACGTTAGGATATCTATCGAATACGTAACGAATTATTTCATCGCGACGGTTCCAGGGAAAATCAATATCAATGTCCGGGAAGTCTTCGCGTTGTTCGTGAAGGAACCGTTCGAAGTAAAGATTGTTTTCAATCGGATCCACTTCCGTGATGTTGAGAGAGCGACAGACGAGGCTGTTAGCTGCTGAACCACGGCCCACTGTGGGGATGCCGCGTTTATGTGCTTCACGAACAATGTCCCATACCAGAAGGAAGTAGGATGCGAGTTGCATTTTCTCGATGGTATTTAATTCATACTGCAAACGCTGGCGAATATGTTTGCTGATGGAGTTGTATTGTTTGCGTACACCCTGCCACGCAAGATCGCGTAATTGCCCGATATGCGTTTGGCCGGGAGAAAGATCGAAAGGAGGAAATTGTAGTTTCCCAATCGGGAGTGTCATGTCACATTGTTCGGCAACATGGTGGGTATTTTCCAATGCTTGAGGAATGTAACGATATAAACGTTGCATTTCAGATTTTGGTTTCAGCCATGCTTTACGACTGATTATATCGGTAGAAGTGAGACAGGGTGTATTGAGGCGGATCGCTGTTAAGAGTCGATGGGTTTCCCAGTCTTCTGGTTGCGGAAAAAAAACGCGGTTTGAAGCTACCAGAGGAATGCGATATTTCTGTGAAAACTCCCAGCGTTCTATCTCACCTTTCTGCCAGAGTATGAGTTCAATTGCTAGATTACGGCTGCCGCGCGCTTTAGCCACGATATCGATGATTTCTATGTATGGACTCAAAATAATAATCTTGTCGTTGCAATGACGAAGGCGTGAAGCTAAAGAAAAGTCTGGTTTTAAGTTGCGATCAGTGACTACCCGGCATACTTCGCCGAAGCCCTGTAAGTTTTTTGCGAGCAAGACAGCATGTGTTCCAGTTTTAGGGTCATTGACTTCAGCGCCGAATATTGGCCGAATGTCGTGAGATAGGGCCGATTTTTGAAAATCCACTACACCGTAAGTTGCGTTGGTATCGGTCAGAGCCAAAGCGGGGAATTCAAGATCCGATGCTCTTTGGACTAGGTTCTCGACACTCGCTGTTCCACGTAGCAGGGAATAGAAACTATGGCAATTCAACGGAATAGTCATACGAATAAAAAGCGAAAATAGGACGCAAAAAAAATGAAATTGAACACTTATGGATTTGCATCAGCATAGTCGAAACTTGCTACAGGGTCAAATCAAGAAATGGCTATTGTCCTGTTTGAGAAAGCAAGTTTTGTAATATTTTCGCTTGTAATGGCTTGGGGTTCAGTTTCAGTGCTTCTTTTAAGTGGATGGTAGTTTGGACTTTATCGTTTTTAAATTCGAGTAAAAGTTTGGCAAGATTGAATCGCGCTTCTAATGATTTTGGGTTTTGTTTGACCGATTTTTCAAATTGCTGTAATGCTTCTTCATATTTTTTGGAATTGATGAGCGCAATACCGGCCTGATTGTGGGCACGGGCTTTATCTAGATTAAACTCATGCGGCGGACCATTTACATGGCCTATGAAAAGCTTAGCAGAGATATCAAACTCTTTGCTGGCTTCAATAGGTTTTCCGATGGTTCCATAAAGGCTTGCAAGAGCATAGTGGGCTTCTGGTGCGTTGGGCTTGATGTTGATTGCATCTTTAAATTTTCTTTCTGCGTTCGTCATGTCCCCTAGGTGTTTAAATGTGAGGCCCATATTCTGGTGGAGATCGAAGTGTCCTGGATGAATCTTCAGTAAATCATTGAGGATTTTCAGGGCATCAAAGTATTTTTCTTCCATTAGATAGTGAATACTCAAAGTTTTACCCACATCCACATTGCGAGGGTTTTTTTTGAGCGTATCCAACCACAGGGATGAAGGCGTAGCATAAACCTGATTTCTTTTTACTACCAGCGAGGAAAAGCTAATCCCGATTAAAAGTACCAGTGACACCCCCCACAAAAATTTGTTGCGGGTTTCTTTACAAAATATTAGGTAAATGATTACTGCAAAAAAAAGACACAGTCCGAAATAGGGGAGATACAGATTGCGTTCGCTGAGCAAATGAGTTCGAGGCATAATGGAGTTGCTCGGTGCCAGAGTGATCAAAAACCATAAAACGGAAAAGGAAAGGACGGCAGATTTTAAATAAAACTTTTTGATTACCATGAACAACACAACTGTTAAACCAAGGATAGATATCAGAAGCGGCCCCCACATCACCTGATTTCTAATATCGTGCTCAAAGGCCAGGTTGATCGGAAAGAAAAAGAGTTTGATAGGAATCTTGAGAATATCCAGTTGTACCCAAATCAGGAAGAAGTTGACTTTTTCTAATAACCCCCCAATTGCTAAAAAAGCGTGAGGGGTCTGCAGGTAGATGAGCAGTGCTATCGTGGGAAACAGCATATAGAAGCCAATCCGGGAGCGAAAAGCTTTCCAATTTTCTCCCTTCATAAAATATAAATCATAAAGTAATAAAATAACTGGCAAGGTTATGGCAGTTTCTTTGCACAGCACCGCTATAAAAAAAGTGAATAGTGACAATGCATAAAAAATAAAACTAGGTATTTTTCTAGAAGATTTTTTTAATCCACCCAAGATAAACATGAGAAGAGAAAAGAGAAAAAACAAAGCAGCCATGCCACCTGGTCTGCCTGAAATATAGGTGACTGTTTCTGTTTGGATGGGATGGAGCCCAAAGAGCAAAGCGGTTATTGCGGCAATTATTGACGCGCCTTTTTCTTCCCACTGAGTGGAGTTCTTGATAGTCAGGGATACGGTTGTAAAAACCAGTATCACGGTAAAAATATGAATAAGGATATTGAAAAGATGGTAGCCAAAAGGGTTTTCTTGACTCCATTGATAATTCAAGGCAAAAGTTAAAAGGCTGATTTGTCGTAAAGTGATCTTTTCTAGTAACCCTGTATTTTTGAGCCGGTTACTTGTGTCATATACAGGCACCAAGTTCAAATAATATGCAGGATTATCGATTTCCAAATTTAGAAATATATGTCTTTCATCATCGCTTTGAAAAGGGGTCTTGAGCCCGTTGGAGTAAACCAGAAATAAGATTCCGGTGAGGACGAGTAAAAACAGGGTTGTTTTGAATCGAGACTGCAAGAGGGCCACATTTTCTCCTGAATTAGAAATATTTTTATAGAACGGCATTTTCAGGGATATTTTAAGCTATTTTCTTTCAAAAGCGGTTAAAATGAATTCGATTATTCTGGGTTTCGTTAAAGCAGGCGAATTTTTATGTCGTTAAGCTATTGTTGAGTTGTAAATATAAAGTCATTTAACCAAAAACTCTCTTCATGCCTGTAAATCGTCCTAAACATTTAATGATTATCGGAGGCGGTGTTTTTCAGGTGCCCGCCATTAAAACCGCCAAGTCGATGGGACTCAAAGTGGTAGTGACTGATTACAACCCTGAATCGGAAGGTATGTTGCTGGCAGATTTTCCTATCGAAGTCAGTACCCGTAATATCAATCTCACTGTCAATACTGCAAAGCAATTTCATTTGGCCTGTCCCTTAGACGGTGTTATGACGGTAGGTACTGACGCGTCTCAAACTGTCGCCGCTGTTGCTGATGCTTTAAATCTACCTGGCATTCCTTTTGAAGTGGCCGAAAGAGCGACAGACAAGATTAAGATGCGACAGGTTTTGCGGGAAAAGGGTGTTCCGGTTCCGCAGTTTCGTTCTGTTTGGACTTTGGATGAAGGCCGTGAAGCTGTGAATTCCATGACACTCCCGTTGGTTATTAAACCTTGCGACAATATGGGTGCGCGAGGTGTCCGCAAAATTGAACGTCCTGATGATTTAATTCCGGCCTTTCGTGAAGCTAAGGAAGCTTCTATCAGTGGCAAATTGGTGGTGGAAGAGTTTATGGAAGGCCCCGAATTGAGTTTAGATGCGTTGATTTATGATAATGAGATTTTTATAACGGGTGTTGCAGATCGAATTATTGAGCATTCACCTTATTTTGTTGAAGTCGGTCATACAATTCCATCAACCTTGCCGGAAGAGAAGGCAAAAGAAACCTTGGAAGTTTTCAAACAGGCGATACGTGCATTGGGTATCAACACTGGGGCGGCGAAAGGTGATATCAAATATACAATTTCCGGTCCAAAAATTGTAGAGATTGCCGCTCGTCTCAGTGGTGGCTGGATGTCGGCTTATACTTACCCTTTATCATCTGGAGTCAATTTATACAAGGCTGCTATCCAGATAGCTTTGGGGCAAATGCCCGATGGTCTGGAATCCAAGACGAATTTGATTGCCGCAGAACGTTCCTTGATGCCTGCCCCGGGAAAAATTCTTTCCATCCAAGGGGTGGAAGAGGCTAGAAAAATTAAAGGAGTCCGGGAAATTATCTTGATGAAAGAGGCTGGCGACTGGGTAGAAGAACCAAAAAGCAATATGGGAAAGGTGGGTTATGTCATCACCGCAGCCAAGACCCGTGAAGAAGCAATTCGGATTAACGACTTGGCCCGGGAAACGATTCAGAT
>CAZMXD010000141.1:0-5334 GCA_964570185.1 uncultured Nitrospina sp.
AACTTGCGCAACCCCTTGTTTGCCGAACGCGAGGTGCGCGTGGCCCTAGGTATGGCGATAGATATAGATCCCATTATCCAATACATCCTTTATGGGGAGGGGGAGAAGGTAACCGGGCCTTACCCGAAAATTACTGATTGGTATGACCCCAATGTGAAACCACTGTCCTATGACCCTGAAGCCGCGCTAGCAATGTTTAATAATATGGGTTGGAAAAAGAATGCTGGCGGATGGCTGGAAAAAGACGGCAAAGTATTCGAATTCAATCTGATTACCAACAGCGGCAATCCGATTCGAAAAAATATTCTCACCATAGTACAGGAGAGTTGGAGGAAGATAGGCGTTAAATGTAACACGCAGCTCTTTGAATGGGCCGTATTTCTTAAAGATTTTGTCAATGCACTTAAATATGATGCCCTAGTGCTTGGCTGGAGCATGGGCATTGATCCGGATTTGTACCAGATATGGCATTCGAGTCAGGCTGGTCCCCGCCAGTTGAACTTTGTGGGCTATAAAAATGCCGAGGCAGACAGGCTGATAACAAGAATCCGACGGGAGTATGACAGGGAGAAGCAGATCCTTATGGCCCGGGAGCTCCATCGCATGATTGCAAGGGACCAGCCTTATACCTTCCTTTACGTTGCCAAGTCGACTCAGTTGCTCGACAAAAAAATTGTTATTGTCGAGAAGGATGAAAAGGGAGAAAAGAAGTATAAAAAGATTTACCCTACCAAGGATGGCCGCATTCGCTATTACTTCAACAAATGGAAAAAGCTGGCTAGGATCCCCTCTTTTACCCCTTTCGGCTAGCTGATCCTGATGGCAGCTCTGACCTGCGGATACGAATTAGATCCCTTTCTCTGATTTGAAAACTAACCTTCTAAAGTTGATCGTTTTTCTCTCCGCTCTAACAAATATCTAGTTATTAAGAAGCCAAAAATAAGAAGCCAAAAAAAAGTCGTTTAAAATATGAGAAAGTTGTAAATGGATTTAACAAAATATCCGATATAACTGATTATCAAGGTTATTTGCTGACACTTAGCAAAGATTTATATTTATAATTTTTAATCGGAAAATTTCTGAGCCTGGATTTGAACAATAAAGTTAAATAGGAGAATTATGAAATGTTCAAGCTAAACCCTTTTAAAATAATCGTTTTTATTCTATTCTCAATGATTAGTGGATTGTATTTTGCCACCACAGCCTTAGCAAAACCTGATTCAGGCGCTGGGACTTCCCAAAAATGGGCTGTTATGAAAGGGTTTCGGTCTGCTCATTTTGGTATGAGCGAGAGGGATGTACTAAAAGCCATAAAAACTGATTTTAAAGTGGGAAAAAAAAAGGTTTCGCGGCTTGTGCATCCTAATGAAAAGACCATAACTCTAGGCATCTCTGTTCCAAAACTTTTGCCAGAAACTGGCCCAGCAAAAGTTTTTTATATACTAGGTTATAAGTCAAAACGCCTGATTCATATTAATGTTGTTTGGGGTAAACCTGCTACTAAAAAACCTAATGCTGACTCAGTGGTTGCAACCGCAAATCAATTACGTAATCATTTTGTTCAGAAAAAATTTCAGAAAGAAGGATTTGCTGTCAATTCTCAAATGGGTGAAGGGCTCATTTTAGTTTTCCAAGGTAAAGATCGCAAGGGAAGAGCGGCAAGGTTAATTTTAAGTAATCCAAAACAGAAAAATGATAAGCCCGCTGGTGAAAATATTTCACTTACCCTTTCTTATATAGAAAACCCAGATAACCCAGATGTTTTTCGTATTAAGGAAGGGGATTTCTAATTTTTTCCTTTTTTGCAATCCAGATCTATTCATAACGAATTATCCTTCCCTACTTCTTGGGGAGGGATAACCTTTTCTCTTTTAGTTTTTTCTTGATTTCCTTCTTAAGCTTAAAGTTTTGTTCCGAAAAGGGAAAAAACCTATCCCCTCCAAAGCCTATTTTGGCAAATAAAACCCTCCACTAAATTTTATCTAAAGTATTTAGAATTAAAGATTTAACTATATTTTGCCGTCAAGCTAGGCACATAAATATGCCTAAAATCACGTTC
Source organism: uncultured Nitrospina sp. (assembly GCA_964570185.1). Lineage (GTDB taxonomy): Bacteria > Nitrospinota > Nitrospinia > Nitrospinales > VA-1 > UBA8687. Next base: position 2,060 of record CAZMXD010000141.1, read on the forward strand.
TGGTTTGTGTTTTTCAATTTGCATAAAAGAAAATTGAAAAGCCAGCTTTATGTCCAAGCTTGAGTCTGAGGGGAGTAGTTTGATCTATAACCTATTGAATAGTATGCGGTTAAAATTATTTGGCAGAATTGGATTTTTTCCGGTTTTTACTGGGATATTGGTCTTTTTTGCGGGAGGTTTATTCTACCATACAGGTTTGGCACAAACAGTGCCTCCAGTTGCGGAACCGCAAAGGCTTAATAAAAGATTTCAGGAACCCACTCTTCCGTTATCGGAGTTAGATCCCGAAGTAGATCCAGTAAAAAAGTCTGTTCCAAGGGAAGAATTAAAAAAAATTAAGTTTGTACTCCAAAAAATTAAAGTGAAAGGTTCCACTGTTTATTCAAAAAGAGCTTTTAACAAATGGCAAAAAAGATATCGAGGTAGATGGGTTAATTTAGGAATTATTTACACATTAGCTGAGAAAATCACAGCCAAATACCGAAACGATGGTTATTTGCTGTCCAGAGCAATTGTTATTCCGCAGAAAATAAAAGATGGGGTTGTAACAATTCAGGTCATTGAGGGCTATATTGGAAACCTGATAATTCGAGGGCCTGTGAAAGGGGCAAAAACCTTTCTAAAAAGTTATGGTAAAAGATTGCTTCACTCTAGTCCTTTAAAAGCAAGAGACTTGGAGCGATATTTACTGCTCATTAATGATTTGCCTGGAGTGTCGGTGGAATCTGTTTTAGTCCCTTCCAAGGAAGAACCTGGTGCGTCCGAATTAGTGTTAACTTTGGGACATAAAGATATTGATGCCAGAGTTGGGATTGATAATAGAGGATCAAAATTTAACGGTCCAATTCAAATAAGGGGAGGAGCTAATTCTAATTCTGCTTTAGGTCTATACGAACGGGTTGGAGTGCAAGGAATAATAACCGGTGAAACGAGTGAATTATTTTATTTTAACGGATTTGGAGAGATTCCTGTTTCCTCAGAAGGAACAAAATTATTCTTAGCAGGTTCTTTTAGTGTTTCGGAACCGGGATCTACTTTAAAGCAATTTGATGTCGAGGGTAATTCGAATGCTTTTACGTTTAGATTGACCCACTCTTTTATTCGTTCTAGAGGAAAAAATCTGAATGGGTATATGGGGTTCACAACCAGAAACTCAGAAACTGAACTGCTGGGATCTAACATTACAAAAGATAGATTGAGAATAATAAATATTGGTACTTCGTATGACTTTGTTGATCAATACGGAGGCATAAATCTTGCGAGTTTTGATTTGGCGAAAGGAGTGAACCTTTTAGACGCAACTGGTCCGGGTAGCGAAAATCTCTCACGTGCGGACGGTCGAAGTGATTTTACAAAATTTTCTGGAGATTTTCTCCGACTCCAAACATTAGGTTCGGGTTGGACTTTTTTGGCGGGCCTTGGTTGGCAGTATGCCTTCGATCCACTCTTATCATCTGAAGAATTTGGTTTAGGAGGAACTCAATATTTAAGGTCTTATGATCCATCAGAGGTTACGGGGGATCATGGTATAGCTTTAAAATTTGAATTACAAAAAGGAATAAAAACTGATTGGAAAGTTTTGAAAAACTACCAAGCTTATTTATATTTTGATCAAGGAACTGTAATGTTACGGAACCCCTCCGCTGGTGAAGACGATAAAAATAGCTTGACTTCGGCAGGAATGGGCGTCCGAACTAATATCAATGACTGGTTATCAGGCTATTTGGAAATGGGACTGCCTATTTCAGATAACGTGGGAACAGAGGGTAATAAAGATCCGAGATTTTTCTTCAGTATTAATGCAAGATATTGAAAGAAATTTGGAGTAGAAAACACTCATTTTTTTATTAATGGATTAAGTCGCTTTGGATAAAAAATTTAGAAATTATATTAGGATTCTCTTGAAAGCAAGGGAGAGAAAGTGAGCTGTTCACTTAATATTAATTGCATTCCTGAAACTAAACGCAAAGGGTTATTAAGGCATTGCGTATATATAGTTATTATTTGGATTGTGATAGCTCCGATTTTTGGTTATGCCCTGCCTTCTGATCCGACTATTCTTAATGGTTCAATAGTCATTGGCCAGTCAGATTCGAGCACACTGAATGTTATTCAATCTTCTCAAAAAGCTATTATTGATTGGCAAACTTTTAATATTCAGGCAAATGAATCGACCCATTTTCAAATGCCTTCAACTGAATCCATCAACCTCAGTCGCGTTACCGGGGGAGAGGAATCAAAAATTTTGGGTTCCCTGTCTTCTAATGGAACTCTAATGCTGGTCAACCCAAATGGTATCTTATTTGGGAAAAACTCTAGAATTGACGTAGGTGGTTTAATTGCTACTACCAGTAATATTTCAAATGATGATTTCGTTTTAGGAAATTATAAGTTTGAAACTCCTTCTAGTATTAATCGAACAATTGTTAACAGGGGAACTATTAATGTTGCTCAGGGTGGGCTTTTGGCATTTGTTGCTCCAGGTATCGAAAATTCAGGCATCATTAATGCTCAACTAGGCCAGGTTAGTCTAGCATCGGGTAAAACTTTCACCCTCGATTTATATGGTGATAAATTGGTTAGTTTGGGAGTTGATAGTAAAATTCTCGAAAAGGTAATTGGACCAGATGGTCAGTCTGTCTCATCTTTGATCAAAAACGGAGGTTCTATTCAAGCAAACGGTGGTAGTGTTCTGCTGGAAGTAAATGCCGCACGGGATATTGTTGACAACGTCATCAATATGGATGGCATGATTGAAGCTAAAACGGCTGTCCAAAAAAATGGAGAAATTATTCTATACGGTGGGGATGAAGGTCTAGTTAGTGTGGCAGGTACTTTGGATGCCTCCGGCAAGGAAATCGGGCAAATCGCGGGAAAGGTTCAATTGCTCGGTGAATGGGTCGGTTTATTGGATAATTCATTGATCGATGTGTCAGGTGACCTTGGTGGCGGTACTGCTTTTATAGGAGGCGACTATCAAGGTAAAGGTACAGTACCTAACTCAGAGAAAACTTATTTCCATTCTAGGGCATTTGTAAAAGCCGATGCATTAAGCTCTGGTGATGGAGGTAAGGTCATCCTTTGGGCAGATGAGGCAACTTATTTTTATGGAAGTATTTCTGCAATCGGAGGAATTAAGAGTGGCAATGGTGGATTTGTAGAAACTTCAGGTAAAAAATATCTTGATTTTAACGGTAGCGTCGATGTTGCAGGCCTAAACGGTGAAGCAGGAACCGTCCTTCTTGATCCTGCAAGCATCACCCTTCTTTCAGGTG
>CAZMXD010000142.1:0-5324 GCA_964570185.1 uncultured Nitrospina sp.
ATGTATGAGCGATCCATAAATAACCCAGAGGAGTTTTGGGCTGAACAAGCAAACTATTTTTCCTGGTTTAAAAAATGGGATCAAGTAAGGTCATACAATTACGATGTGACTCAGGGGGATATTAAAATTGAGTGGTTTAAGGGAGGAAAATGCAATATCACCTCAAATTGTTTAGACCGACATCTTGAAACGAAAGGTGAGCAGGTTGCTATTATTTGGGAAGGAAATGAGCCTGGTGAGAATATTAGCCTTACTTATAAAGAGCTTTACATTGAGGTTTGCAAATTTGCCAATGTTTTAAAAAATCATGGCGTTAAAAAAGGTGACCGGGTTTCTATATATATGCCAATGGTTGTTGAATTAGCCGTAGCCATGTTGGCTTGTGCAAGGTTAGGAGCTGTCCACTCAATTGTATTTGGAGGGTTTTCCCCTACTGCATTATCGGACCGAATCGTGGATTCCTCTTGCAAAATTCTTATTACTACGGATGGTGGATATAGAGGTGCAAAACCCATTGCGATTAAAGCAAATGCGGATGAAGCAATTAATCTTGCAGAAAAACAAGGAGTGCGGATCAACACTTGTATTGTGGCTGAGCGCGTAGGAAATAAAATTCCTATAACTATGCAAAATGGGCGGGACGTATGGTGGCATGAAGAAATGTCTAAAGCTGATCCAGTTTGTGAGCCTGAAGTCATGGATTCTGAGGATCCTTTATTTATTCTTTATACTTCGGGGTCAACCGGAAAGCCGAAAGGAGTTCAGCACAGTATAGCTGGTTACATGATTTTTACTGCTCTTACTCATAAATATATATTTGATTATCATAATGGAGATATATGGTGGTGCACGGCGGATATTGGTTGGGTGACTGGGCACTCTTATATAATTTATGGTCCATTGGCTAATGGAGCAACAACCGTGATGTTTGAAGGGGTGCCTACATATCCAGATGCAGGTCGATTCTGGGATGTTGTCGACCGATTAAAGGTAACCCAATTTTATACTGCTCCAACTGCAATTCGAGCTTTAATGTCTTTTGAGGAGGATTTCCCTGAAAAATATGATCTTTCCACGTTGCGTGTTTTAGGATCAGTAGGAGAACCGATTAACCCAGAAGCTTGGCGTTGGTACCATAAAAAAATAGGCAAAGGCCAGTGTCCTATTGTGGATACTTGGTGGCAAACAGAAACGGGAGGAATTTTAATTACTCCATTACCAGGGTGTACTCCTACCAAGCCAGGCTCGGCTACGCTTCCTTTCTTTGGAGTTGAGCCCGTGATTATTGAGGCCGAAACGGGTAAGGTTTTAGAAGGAAACGGGGTAACGGGAGTATTGGCATTAAAAGAACCCTGGCCAAGCCAAATGCGGACCATTTACAAAGATCAAGATAGATTTGAAGAAACTTATTTTAAACTCTATCCAGGATATTATTTTACGGGAGATGGCTGTCGCCGTGATGAAGATGGTTATTTCTGGATCACTGGTCGCGTTGATGATGTTATTAATGTTTCAGGTCACAGAATTGGAACAGCAGAAGTGGAATCTGCTTTGGTTTTACATGAAGCTATTTCAGAGGCGGCTGTGGTTGGATTTCCCCATGAAATTAAAGGGCAGGGAATCTATGCCTATGTTTCCCTCAGAGAGGGTATTGCTCCAAATGAAAATTTAAAAAAGGACTTAGTCAATTTTGTGCGTAAGGAGATTGGTCCCATTGCCGCCCCAGATGTTATCCACTGGGCGCCTAATCTTCCAAAAACCCGATCTGGGAAAATTATGCGGCGTATCTTAAGAAAAATAGCTGCTAACGAAGCTGATCAATTGGGAGACATATCCACGCTTGCCGATCCTTCTGTTGTGGAAAATTTAAAGGTTTCCTATGCGCAGATGTTTTCTGATTAGTTGCCTTAAAGTAGAATCGGGATCATGGAGTTGAAATAATTCAACTCCATGAATTTTCACTACTACAGTGAAAAGAGCAAGGTACCCTTCCCCCCCCAAATGTTTGAGCGTCTGTAATTCGTTACGAACCAGTAGTATAGCTATATTTTAAGCGAAAAGTCAACTGTGTCAATTGAAAGTTTTGATTTTTAGCAAATAAATCATACATGAATTAATTTGGAATCGATTTAGAGAATTTGGTAGTTAGGGCAGTTTTTTCGCTAAGTCTTTTTTGTAAAATGAGTTCCTTTGCTTTTCTCAACCCCTTATGAGCAGAATTATTTAGGGGTTCAAGCCGGATGGCCATCTTAAACGCAGCCCTTGCTTCCAATTCCCTTTTTTGTGCCAAATAAGCCCATCCTAGCCCATCGTAAGCATCAGCTTGATCTGATTCCAGCCTTAAATCCCGCAAAAATTGCTCAATAGCCTTTTGACTATCGCCATGAACTAAATGAATCCGTCCTAATTTAGTAAGAGGTGTGGTCTGAAGCTTAAAAGGAGCAATTGCATTGTTACCAGTAATCAGTTCGTATACTGGGTTTGGTTTCGGATTCAGGGCTAGACATTGTTTAAACATTTTTTCCGCCTCGCGAAGATTCCCAAGCTGGAAATTTATATATCCCATTCCCTTTCGTGCTTCGGATCTATTAGGCTGTATTTTTAAAGATTTTTTAAACATTGCCATCGCTTTGTAAAGATTCCCGTTTTGAAAGTAGGACCAACCTAGGGAATTATAAACCTGCCATCCAAATCGCTCTCGTGTAATTAACTCAATAAACTTTGGCGTAAGTGCAAAATCGGGATCTAGCGAGATAGCTTTTAAAAAATATTCTATGGCTAAATCTGGATTTCGATTCTTATAATGGATCCAACCAAGAGCCATGTAAGGTGAAGCTAATAAAGGATGCTCTTTTAATATTTTTTCAAAATAAACCTTGGCATTTTGAGGAGCTTCACTTTGTAAAATAGCCCAATCCAATTTATAAGCTATTTCTTTATTGCTTGGATCGTGGCTAAGTGCAGTTTCTAAATAAGGAATAGCATCTCGGAACTTATTAAGGGCATATAAAGATAATCCCAAACCCTTTGAAGCATCAATTTTATAGTCTTTATGCTGGATAGATATTATAAATTTTTCGATAGCATAATCATATTGTTTCTTTTTATACTGGCTCCATCCCAGCCCATTGTAAGCATGAGCAATATGAATTTTTTTTGAAGGCCAATCAACATCTGCTTCCACGTAATCATAGTAAATTAATGCGGCAGTTTTATAATCTCCATTTTTTAAAGCTTGATCAGCTTTATAAAGATATTTGTCAACAGCTTTTAAAATATGTTCCAAACCATTTAACGCTATAGGATTATTAGGTTCTTTTTTCAATGCCTCTAGAAAATAAGTTTTGGCTAGATCATACTCTTTTCTTGCCAATGATATTTTTCCATGTTGATTGTAAGGGTGTGCCCAGTTTTTATATTTGAACAATAATTCATCGAGTTTTTCTTTAGCAAGGCGGTGTTTTCCCAAATTAAGATAGTATTGGGCGTATGAAGCTTGCTGTTTCTTTATTTCCCTTATTTTGGTTATTCCGTTCAATGCTCCAATAAATTTTGGATAAAGCTCTAAGATTTCTTTAAATACCTCTTCAGATTGGTTAATCTTTTTGGCCTTTAACAGACTCCATGCAAGGCCATTTACGGCATCCACGTCTTTATTTTTATTTAAGGAAAGCGCCTCAAATAAATTCATCGCTTTTATGTATTTCCTCTGATAATAAGCTTTCCAGGCTGTATCTAGTTCAGAGGTTTCTTTATTTGTTGGCAAACCTAAAAGTATGCTTCGATAGCGTGGATGTTCGGCAGGTAAAGTAAATATCGATATCGAGGTCGCAACGGAAGGCACTATTTGCCATATGGAATCGGGATTCTTGTACATCCATTGATTCCACATAGTGATAATATTTTCAATTTTATTTTTATCAAAAATTTGACTCAATTCTTTTTTTGCAAGATCTTCTCGTTTTTGTTCCAGATAAACAAAAGCCCGACCTTTGTGAACTTCATATGCATTGGGCATTAATCTTTCGGCATGGTCAAACTTCTCAAGTGCTTTTTCATAATGCTTAAGGCTAAAATAACACCAGCCCAAGCCTATAAGTGAAATCGGGTTTTTTTTGTTAAATGTGTGAGCCTGCCCAAACGCAATAGCCGCCTTGTCAAAACGTTTTTGGAAAAAGTAGGACCAAGGTAGTAGATTAAGGGCGCGTTGGTCATTGGGACGATTTGCCAAACTTTTTTTTAAATAAAATTCAGATGCCGAAAAATCTTTCCGGCTAAACTGATTTTGTGCGAATTGGAAATCTTGATCTTGATTGTTTCTTGCAATTGGTGATTTTTGAGCAATAGAAACGATGCTATTTCTTGTTCCCTGGAATGTTTTATTCAGCGCTGTGCAACTGACCCCGCAAAATGCTATGAGTAGATATATGCAAATTTTAGAGCATCGGTTTTTCATAAGTTTTATTCGTGGCTTGGTTTGTTAAAACAAGTATTCTCATTATTTATCGGTACTTGAAAAAATTTTGTAAGAAAATAATTCGATAATTAAAAGAATTTATTAAGATAAGGTTATGAATTAGTTGAAATTTGCCCTTTATAAGGTTTTTTTTGAAAAATTCGATTAAAATGTTATGATTCAAACCTTTTATAATCCCTGCTAAAACAATGCGCTTTTTAAACTTACTTACAATTTGTTTGTCCATTTGCTTTTTATATGCTTGTTCCGATAAGTCAACTGATAAATCAAATGACTCTTTACATCCCAGTTTTTCTGAATTACCTGAAATCATAGAAGAGGCCAATCAGCTATCTAATCAAGGGGTAGTTCCCGTAAAGTTAAGCCCAAAAGATCAAGAAAAGGCAGATCATGCTCCCGATGGAATGGTTTTTATAAAAGGCGGATGCTTTGTCATGGGAAACGATTATACTCAGGAAGATGAGAAACCAGAGCATGAAGTTTGTCTGAATGGTTTTTATATGGATAAATTAGAAGTAACTCAGGCACGTTGGGAAAAATTAATGGGTTATAACCCTTCAAAGTTTGTAGGTTCAGATTTGCCAGTTGAGCAAGTCAATTATGAAAATGTTCAAAAATTCATTCAAAAATCAGAGGGTACGTGTAGGTTGCCAACGGAAGCAGAATGGGAATATGCGGCCAGAGGTGGTGCGGATAAACGTTATTTTTGGGGTAATATGGTCAATGAAGATTATACATGGTATGAAGAGAACTCCAATAAAAGCACTCACCCAGTAGGCACGAAAGCACCAAATCAGTACGGTTTGCACGATATGATGGGAAACGTATGGGAGGGGGTAAATGATTG
>CAZMXD010000143.1:0-5280 GCA_964570185.1 uncultured Nitrospina sp.
TCAACCGGGGTCTCGACGCCAAATAACCACTTGGCTTCAATATATTCCAACCCCTTATTCATCAGAGTAGATGAGTCAATAGTAATTTTGGAACCCATTTCCCAATTCGGATGATTGAGAGCATCCTTAACCGTCACATTTTCCATTTGACTCAAACTGAATGTTCTAAAAGGTCCTCCAGATGCGGTCAAGATAATTTTTTTTATCTGTTCGTTCTTTTCTCCATTCAATGCCTGGAAAATAGCACTGTGCTCACTATCAATGGGAATGATTTTTGATTCAGTTTTTTGAGCTTCTTTTAAAACTAATTCACCAGCAATAACCAAAGTTTCTTTGTTTGCAAGGGCCAGGGTTTTTCCCGCTTTTAAAGCTTCTATTGCAGGCAAGAGACCAGCCTTACCTACAATGCCGGAAACAACAACGTCTACTTCAGCAATAGTGGCAACTGCTATAGTGCCCTCTTCACCAGACAAAATTTCAACATCCAGACCAGCTATCCGTTCTTTTAATGTGGATATTTTTGCTGTATCAAATAGAGCCGCGACTTTGGGCTTAAATTTTCTTATTTGATCTGCGAATAAATCTACGTTACTTCCCGCAGACATGGCTAAGATTTGAAAGTGTTCCGGATTACGCTCAACTACGTCTAGCGTATTCACTCCGATGGAACCCGTAGAACCAAGAAGGGATATTTTTTTCATAAATACTCAATTGCCAGAAAAAACTGGTAATAACAATAAAAAACCGGACCCGCAAATAAAAGACTATCAATACGATCTAAAACTCCTCCGTGTCCTGGAACCAGGCTTCCAGAGTCTTTGACTTGGCAATTTCGTTTAATTAAAGATTCCGCTAAATCACCGAATTGACCGATAATACCGCAAATGAAAGACACAATCAAACAATGGATTAAAGGAATCTCATCAAAAAACAGGGTGCTTGCCAACATGGCCGCTAAAACCGTTCCTATTATATTTGCAATTACTCCAGCAGTTGTTTTATTTGGACTAACCATCTTGAAGGGCTTGCTTTCTCCAAATTTACGGCCAACATAATAAGCCATCGAATCGCCCATCCAAATAAATAAAAGAATAAACACCACCATCTCCCTGCCTCCTTCCATTTTGCCAATTAAAAGGAAGTAACCCCCTAGCCCAGCCGTATAAAAAATTCCGAACAGAGTATATGCAATTGAATCGATTGCCATACGCACATTATTTTCTCTAAAAAACCAAGCTGTAAATAATATAAGGGGAATTAAGATAACGATAAAAGATAAATATTTCGGAACAAAAAAATAGAATGCAAGAAGGAAAAAACTTAAAACCAAACCTTCAGTAGGAAATCCGCTTTTTCCCGCATTCGCAATCATAGAAAAATATTCGTAAGCGGCTACCAAAATAAGAGACGCAATCAGAACAAAAAATAACAAGGGATGCCCATATAAAATTATTCCCAGAACTATTGGAATTGCTATGAGTCCGCTAATTAAGCGTGCCAAGGTTTTCTCCTTTAAGCGGATAAAAATTATTTTTTTTGAAAAAATACAGAAGAAATCGACTTATTTTCCAAGTCAAGAAGTTGCTCACTCAGGCTTCGGAAATTTGTTCCTGGGTCATACCAAACCTACGGTCCCTACCTTGATAATCAATTATGGCATTTAAAAAATCGTCTTCTGTGAAATCGGGCCACAACACATTATTATAATGCAATTCAGTATATGCACTTTGATATAGGAGAAAATTACTTATTCTTCTTTCTCCACTTGTTCTAATCAAAAGGTCAGGATCGGGAATAGATTGAGTGGAAAGAAAAGACTCAAACAGGGATGAGTCAACATCTTCTGGTAAAACTTTTCCATCTTTTACCATTTGAGCAATTTTTTTTACAGCATCGATGATTTCCTGCCTGCCTCCATAACTCAATGCCAGAGTGAGAATCATTCCCGTATTATCTCGTGTTTCATCAATGGAGTATTTGATTAATTTTTGTATGGATACTGGCAAATCCACCAAACGCCCAATAGTTTTAAACTGGATATTTTCTTTTTTCATCCTGTTTAATTCTTTTTTGAGGTAAAAATCGAGGATTTTCATCAAGGCACCGATTTCGGCTGTGGGGCGGTTCCAATTTTCATCCGAGAAAGAATACAAGGTCAAAGCCTCTAGATTCATCTTACAACCTAAGGTAACGATCCGGTCAACAACCTTAACGCCAGCCCAATGACCCTCAACTCGAGGAAGAGAATGTTTTTGCGCCCATCGACCATTGCCATCCATGATGACAGCAATATGTCTTGGTAATTGATGTGGGTCAATTTTTTCTTGTAACTTTGATTCGCCCAAGAAGAAGACTCCTGATTGAACGGCCTAGCAACGGTGAAAGGTAAATATCTGCAAATTGAAAAACTAAGAAGCTAAACTTCGAGAATATCTTTCTCTTTTATCTGGACGATTCTTTCTACTTCTGACACAAATTTATCGGTAATTTTCTGAACTTCCTCTTGCCCCTTGCGGCTTTCATCTTCCGAAATATCATGTTTTTTTTGAGATTGCTTGAGTTTTTCGTTCACATCTCTTCTAATATTTCGGATTGCCACCTTACTTTCTTCAGATTGCTTTTTCACCAACTTCACCAATTGTTGGCGTCTTTCGTTTGTCAGAGGTGGTATTGTTAATCTAATTACCTTGCCATCATTATTAGGGGTTAAACCTAAGTCAGAAGCTTGAATGGCTTTTTCAATATCTTTCAAAATAGATGTTTCCCAAGGTTGTACGGTCAAAGTCTGGCTATCTGGAGCACCAAGTGTCGCTACTTGCTTTAAGGGAGTAGGATTACCGTAGTAATCGACCATTAGATCATCAAGTAAGGCCACCGATGCCTGTCCAGTTCTTAATTTACCTAGTTCGCGAAGTAAATGTTCAATTGAACTTTTCATTTTTACTTCCACATCTTTTATGATTTCTGCTGACATGTTTTAGGCTCCTACCATAGTTCCAATTTTTTCACCCAACAAAACTCTTTTAATACTGTGCCTATGACGAAAATTAAATACTACCATAGGTAATTTGTTATCCATACATAGAGAAACCGAGGTTGAGTCCATAACCTTGAGCCCTTTTTTTAACACATCGATATAACTCAATTCATCATACTTAACCGCATCTGTATCTGTTCTAGGGTCTGAGCTATAAATTCCGTCCACTTTTGTAGCTTTAAAAATAACATCAGCTCCGATTTCCATTGCTCTTAAAGAAGCTGCCGTATCAGTGGTGAAGTAGGGGTTACCAGTTCCCCCCGCAAAAATAACCACCCGGCCTTTTTCCAGATGGCGAACTGCTCTCCGTCGAACATAGGGTTCAGCTACAGCCTGGATTTCGATGGCAGTTTGAACTCGCGTGGGTATACCAGCCTGTTCCAATGCCGCTTGGAGAGCAAGTGCGTTTATAACAGTTGCGAGCATACCCATATAATCGCCAGTAGCCCGTTCAATTCCAATAGAACTTAACGAAGCACCTCTTAGAATATTTCCCCCGCCAATGACAATAGCAATTTCAACATCCAGATCTTTTGCGGCTTTGATCTCTTCTGTAATATTTTTAAGGGCATCTTCATGCAGACCAAAATCACCTTCTTCGGCAACAAGACTTTCGCCGCCTAATTTCAACATTATTCTTTTATAAAGAGCTTCTGACATTAAATTTCAAACCTTACAAATTTACCGATGTTTATGTTCTCACCCAACAGAGCAATTTTCTGCTTGATTAACTCTTGAACAGTGATATTAGTGTCTTTAATAAAAGGTTGCTCGAGAACACAAGTTTCTTCGTAAAACTTTTCCATTTTTCCAGAAACAATTTTTTCAATTATATTTTCGGGTTTGCCCGATTCTTTTGCCTGATGTGCGGCAATTTCTTTTTCTTTATCTAAAATTTCCTGCGTCACCTCTTCCCTGTTTGCAAATCGAGGTTTTGCAGCGGCAATATGCATCGCAATATCACGGACCAATTCTTGGAAATCCGGCGTGTTGGCAACAAAATCTGTTTCGCAATTCAGCTCCACCATTACTCCCAGTTTGTTACCGGCATGTATATAACTGCCTATGGAGCCATCCCCCGTTTGACGATCTGATTTTTTATCTGCTTTTGCCAATCCTTTTTTCCTCAGGAACGTAATAGCAGCTTCCACATCTCCATTTGTTTCTTTTAAAGCAGATTTACACTCCATAATTCCTGCGCCAGATTGAGAGCGCAGTTCTTTAACCATCGCAGCATTTATTTCCATTCCTAAACGTCCTTACATAAAAAGTTGATCGTAAAAATAATTAAACGTGACAAATTGCTTCGTCTGTAAATTTTTTGAGTTACTTGGGTAGTTATTCCGCAAACTGTTTATCTACGAAAATTATTACAATCTGGGTTTTTAAACCCGGAATTAATACAAATCAGGTAGGCACTACGACTTCGCTTTTGTCTTTATCATCAGTAGCCAGGGGTTTTTCTTGTGTCGATTTTTTTTCAGCCTTTTCTTTTTCCTGGCTTGACTTTTTCATCTCCTGACCTTCGAGATAAACATCCGCAATTCTATGAGCGAACAGCTTGATGGATCGCATAGCATCGTCATTAGCGGGAATTGGAAAGTCAATACCATCAGGGTCAGAATTTGTATCGACCATTGCTACAATTTTTATTCCCAATTTCCTTCCCTCTGCCAACGCAATTTTTTCTTTTCGAGTATCAACGATAAACAAAACGTCTGGTAAATCTTTCATTGTTTTGATACCGCCGAAAAATTTATTCAGTTTTATAATTTCTTTACGTAAATCCAAAGCTTCTTTTTTTGAAAGATGATTAAACTGATTTTCTTCATCCATTCTTTCCAATTCCAACAATCGCGCTATGCTTTTGCGGATAGTGGCAAAATTTGTTAGTGTTCCTCCCAACCACCTCTGGTTAATGTAATGCATCCCGCACCGGGTTGCTTCTTCAGCAATCAATTCCTGAGCTTGTTTTTTGGTAGCTACGAAAAGAATCTTTTTCCCGGCTCGAGCACTTTCTCGAATGTATTTTTCTGCTGCCTGAAAACCAGTGAGAGTTTTTTGCAAATCGATAATATAAATTCCACTGCGCGATCCATATATATAAGGTTTCATTTTGGGGTTCCATCGATTGGTCTGATGACCAAAATGAACACCAGATTCAAGCAAGCTTTTCATTGTAATTTCTGACATTCTATCTCCTTAAAATTAAATGGGTTATACCACCGCCTCCATCGACTCGT
>CAZMXD010000144.1:0-5270 GCA_964570185.1 uncultured Nitrospina sp.
CTCTGATAACGATTCCAGAACGAGAAAAGGAAAGGTGTCGAGAGATGTCATCCGATCTTTCAACAAGTAGTTCCTCTCTTAACATACCTCCGAGCGAAGATCAGCTAAAACAAAAACGTAAGCGAACAACATATACCATCTTTGGTGTAATAGTTGCCCTGATCGCATCAACTCTTGTGGAGAGCTACTTCCTTCAAGCCAAGGCAAATACGTCTATTGCAAACAACATCCTCATCTTAGTAGTTTTCAATATAATAATTATTCTGCTTTTTGTCCTAATTATTTTGATCACACGGAATCTTGTAAAGGTATATAACGAGCGAAAAAGTAAAATCATTGGTTCAAAGTTTCAAACAAAACTTATTATCGCATTTTTAATATTGGCTCTGGTGCCTTCTATTCTATTGTTTACGGTTGCAAGCAAACTATTTTCTTTTAGCATTGGAAACTGGTTTAATCTCAGAACTGAACAAACCCTGCAATACTCAATGGACATAGCCCGAGATTATTACTCTGAGTTTGAGGATAGATCTATTTCAAAAACAAAAAATATAGAAAACTTTATAAAAGATAGAAGTCTATATCTGAAAGTAAACAGAGGAGAATTGCAAACGTTAATTAAAAACAAAGCCTCAGAATATAATCTAGCAGGAATAATTATTTTTGACGATAATCTAAATGAAATAGCATCAGAGATAGACTCCTCTCTGCTCTCACATTCCTCTAAAATTAACTATAAAAATTTAATCCAAAAAAGCATTGATGGAGAAAAAGTAACAGAGATTCATATGGCAGAATGGCACAAAAGATTCATGGTGATTGTCCTTCCTCTTACACAAATTGTGAACAAGGAAGTTACCATTTGGGGTTATGTTTTGACTCTTACTCCGGCTCATAAGAATTCATTGGGTAAGGTAGAAACCATAAAAAATACTTTTCAGGATTACAAACAACAAAAATTTCTCCAGCTTCCAGTAAGTGCCAACTATCATATTACATTTCTCCTTATAACCTTATTGATTCTGTTTTCAGCAATCTGGCTTGGATTTTATATGGCTCGAGGAATTACCGTTCCAATACAACAATTGGCCGTAGGAACAAGGCGTATAGCGGAGGGTGACTTAAACTTTAGAATTGGTGTGAGAGCCACAGATGAAATAGGATTACTTGTTGATTCTTTTAACGCCATGACAAAAGAACTTAATGAAAGCCGAATCGATATTCAACAAGTCAACCAAAACTTAAAACAAACAAATATCGAGTTAGACCGAAGAAGAAACTATATCGAAACAATTTTGGACAATATTGGCGCAGGAGTCATCTCTATCGATAAAAAGGGCCAAATTGCTACTTTTAATAAGGCAGCGGAAAATATTCTACAATTAAAAGATGAAAATATATTCGGAGCAAATTATAAAGATGCGTTTGACCATTCATACCACGAGCCAATTCGAAAATTAATCCAAAAAATGAATATTCAAAATCAAAACTCGATTGAAGAACAAATAAACCTCAGCGTTAAAGGTGCAAACATTAATCTTCTAATCAATATCCAAGTTTTAGCCGGAGTATCAAAAAAATACAGAGGAATGGTAATTGTTTTTGAAGATCTAACCCAACTAATAAAAGCCCAAAAAGTCGCAGCATGGAAAGAGGTTGCTCAAGGAATAGCTCACGAGATAAAAAATCCTCTGACTCCTATTCAACTTAATACACAACGCTTAAAGAAAAAGTATTACCAAAACCGAGGTGATTTTGCCAAAGTCTTTGATGAAAGTATTAACATAATTACCCAAGAAGTCGAAGGCATGAAGGATCTTCTAAACGAGTTTTTAAGGTTTTCACGAATGCCCGCTCCAGATCCCAAAATGGCATCTTTACATAAAATCATTGATGACATTCTAATCTCTTACTCCGAGCATGAGAAAAATATCCAAATCAAAAAGGTTTTTGATCCACATTTAGCTCAGTTAATCATAGACCCGGAGCAAATAAGGCGAGTTCTAATAAACCTTTTTGAGAATGCTACAGACGCCCTAGACGAGGGTGGAACAATTCAAATTCAAACAAAGATTCTTCATGATAAAAAAGGTGTGCGAATTGAGTTTTCTGATGATGGAGCAGGTATTTCAGCAGCGGATCGAGACAAGCTTTTTTTACCTCATTTTACCACCAAGAGAAGAGGCTCGGGACTTGGGCTTGCTATCGTGAACAGAATTATTAACGACCACAATGGCACTATCAAAGTCCAAGAAAACCACCCCAGGGGAACTACATTCCTAATCGACCTTCCCTACACGCAAAATAACTTGGAATTCCAAAATAGCTTAGCTTAAATTATTTTTATTTTTACAGAAAGGTAAAGCTATTGCTTTCATTCATTTGCTAAATATTTTAAAATACACAAAAAATATTATCTTCAAAGGTGCATATGACTCAAGAATTAAAAATTAAATTGGACGATCAAGTATTCCAGCAATTAAAAGAACTCTGTGCGGGTGACGAAAATAAGATGAAGGAATACATTAAGAAAACTCTAACAGAAAGAATAAATCAGGAAGATCGTTCTCATTCTTCCAAAGATAGTTTGAAAAATTATTTAAGTAAAGGGCAATCGGGAAGTCGGAATTATGGTGTAAAGGGACAGGGTTGGTAAAATAATTAAATTACTTAAAAAAAATATTTATTGAGCGCTAAACATGTCAGACAGGTTTAAAGATAACGGTAATGGAACTATTACCGATAGTATTTTAAAATTAATTTGGCGAAAAACGGATTCTTTTCAAGACACTCAAAAATGGATGAATTGGTTTAAGGGTCAAGACTACATTGAAATTTCGAACCTTGAAAGGCTGGGGGGATATGAAAATTGGCGTTATCCAAAACAAGAGGAGGCATGGTCGCTTTTCGATCTCAAATTTAAGAATACCGATAAGTATGGAGACGAGATTTACTTACCTTCTATATTTGAACCTGGAAGTGCAGGGACTACGTGGACTAACGCAGAAAAAGACTCTTCAGCTCTTGTGATTCAATATGAAGACGGAATGAAGGTTTGGCCGTCGAAGTACGCACATTTGAACATGGCTTACCGAATGGTCAGAGATTCAGCGAGTGATTAGTTCAACCTTTGGAATTCAGGGCGCAAAGGATAAACAATTCTTATTTGAGCCTGCTTAAATCCATCATAATTAAATCCCGCCGGAATAACAAATCGTATTTTTGCAATTTTTGAATTTAATCTTTTAAATTCTATTGGATGGACTCGCTGGGCACCAAGTTCTAAAACCAATGGTTTCCCGACTGGCAAATTCAAAGTTCCCACGGCAGTTTCCCCAAGATTAATTTTTATTGAACCAGGGTTTATCCCATTTATAAGAAAACTTCCTTCCGCTAAATGGACACTACTACCCTCATTAAAAATTCTCCAATTATATGTTGTATCAAAACCTCTTGCCCCTGATGTCAGGGAAACGGAATCCATAAATTGAATATAGGCCTGCCCTTTACTTCGAAAAAAGTAAATGTTTCGCATGGACCATAGGCCAAGCTCTTTTTCAAAGCTCCTTCTAGCCATTAAAGCGCAACGGCGATCTTTTAATAATACTTTCAAAGAAACACGCTTTTTGCGTATAAGGTTTTTGCGAATTTTTAACGCATTAGGGTCCACTAAATAGCAAGATGCCAGTGCAAGTTTTAAGTCCCTTACTGAATCGGGAGCATTTTTGATTTCATTTTTCATTTGTAGAAATAACTTTTGCTCAATCTCAGGATGATAATCTCTAGCTACCTCTCGGGTAACCGCAATTACCTTCTCCCAGTTTTTGTTTTCTATAGCCTTCTGAAAGTCCAAGGTCACCTTTTCTAAATATCCTATTTCTTCTTCCGGATAATAATGTTTGTCACCAAAAACCTTTCCCTTTAAAAATTGATATCGTTTCGGATGGCTAAATTGAAAATAAGGGTAATTGATGTATGCGGCAACCGAATTGGCGAAGTCTTCCTGAGCGTTTTGTCTTGAATAAGTAGGTAGTTGGAGAGAAGAAACAGGAGCATAATGAAGTTTTTTAAAATTATTTAAGGGTGCAAATAAGTAATCGTCGCCTGGGCGGGAGTCTAATGCCGGAAGATGAATGAGCTCAAAATCCGTTATTTTTAACCACTCACTTGAGAATGAAATATAATTCTCGAACATATCAAAAATATGAGCCATTTCATGTTGGACAATATTATTTAAGTTTTTCTGATCTTCATAAAAAAGTTTGGTATAGAATTCAATCCTAGGTTCTTGGTTTCCTACTTCTACCTGGTATGCCATTCTGGCGTTTCTATATACCGTCTGAAAGCTGGGAAAAGTAGCAGCCGGAATATCATCCACCGGCATTCCCTCTGGACCTCCCCTAAACTTACTTAGAAGATAAAAGCCTTTAACTCCTTTAATCTTCAAAAATGTCTCTGGAAGATTGGAAAAAGCAATTGAAAGCTTTTTGATCTCCCAAGGCCTCCATTCGTGTTCTAAATCAATCAATTCATAACCGAATCTGTTTAAAAATTCCGCTTTTAACAGATTTATTTCCTCACGGTAATTGCCAGGGTGTTCATAAAATGGACGCTTGGGTTCCTGAGTCAACCCATTCCCGGAAAAATAAAATATTGATATAGAACCCACTATAATTACTACGAAAAATCTTTTGATCATTCGGAAATTTCTCCTAAATCATTGCTTATATTTCAAGGTTAACAAATCTTGAAGTCTTTAGCCATAGAGGATTTAATCAATTTTTTCAATAGTTTAGCTATTTCTGCCTATAAAAATATTTTCGAACAATTTCCGCATCTTTATTCCAAGTCACACATCTAATAAAAATCTCTATTAAAATCCTAAAACAGGAGGTTTATACATGGCAAAATTGGCTGGCAGTGATGTAAAAATGATCAAATTGAATCCAGAATGGTCTGTGGAAAACGCAGAAACCACGCCTATAGAACAGGAACTGTCTATAGATGACTTTAAAGGAAAGCGGTTAATAATTACACTACCAGGCGCAGGTGGTTTCTGTAATAAAGAATTTGATTTGATTAAAGAAAATGAAGAAAATTTTAAGGCAGCCGGTGCCGATGAAATTATTGTCATCGTTGGAACAGATATTTTATCCAATGCTGGAAGAGGGCTACCCAACCTATTACAAGATGTAAGTCAGGGTTTCGGAAATTCCAATCAACTGACTTTGGAAGGAATAAAAAGCCGTTATCTCAATCGTGCGGTTATT
>CAZMXD010000145.1:0-5251 GCA_964570185.1 uncultured Nitrospina sp.
ATCATTGGCCAGCAAATATCAATTAAAGCCGCAGAATCGATCACGGAACGTTTTCAAAATTTGTTCGAAAATAAAATACCGACTCCAGAAAAAACAGCTGCTTTACCTCCCGAGCTACTTAGGCAGTCTGGGTTGTCGGGTCAGAAAGTAAAATATTTAAAAGATCTTGCTGCAAGGTTTTTGGATGGCTCGCTTCGAACTCGACAGTTTTCCCGCCAAAACAATCAAGAGGTGATTGAAAGTCTTACCGCGGTTTATGGTATCGGTAGATGGACGGCAGACATGTTTCTTATTTTTTCTTTGGGCAGAATCAATGTTTTACCTATAGGGGATTTGGGATTACAGGCGGGAATTAAGCAAATTTATAATATGCGTTGTCTGCCGTCCTCGAAAAGGATGCTTGCGCTTGGGAAAAAATGGCATCCAATGGAAACGATTGCAACCTGGTACGCATGGCGAATACAGGACGCTGAAATTATTGCTTATTGACTATCTCAGAATTACGCACCTTTAAAAAAAGTGAGAGTCCTTATGGATTTTTTAGATGAAAACATTGAAAAATATGCTTTCAATCACACCAGTTATGAAGGAGATTTGCTAAAACGCTTGGAAGAGGAGACCTATGAAAAATTAGAAATTCCTCAGATGACCACAGGAAGAATTGAGGCAAGGTTTCTTAAGCTTCTGGCAAGGCTTACGAGTGCCAAGCGAATATTGGAAATTGGAACCTTTGCAGGATACAGCGCCCTTTCCATGGCGGAAGCCTTACCAAAAGATGGTGAGCTTATCACCTGTGAAATTGATCTGGAAGCCATTGCCTTTGCCAAAAGATATTTTGACCTGAGCACTCATGGTAAAAAGATAACTTTATTGGAGGGGGCGGCATTGGATTCTCTCAAATCTATTTCAGGCCCCTTTGATATGGCTTTTATTGATGCAGACAAGGAAAACTATAGTAATTATTATGAGGCTATTTTACCTATGATCCGCTCCGGTGGGTTGCTGGCTGTTGATAATGTGTTATGGAGCGGCCGGGTGCTTGATCCCAAAGATAAATCAGATAAGGCAATTCACCAATTTAATGAAAAGGTGATTCAAGACAAAAGGGTGGAATCAGTTTTGCTTACGATTAGAGATGGATTAAATTGTATTGTTAAAAATTAGCCTGCTTAATTTGTGAAAGTTGTGAGAGGTTGATCTCTGTTAGGCTCTATGATAGCGTTGGAAAAATTTAAAGTAGCATTAATATTACTTCAGAAAGATTACTTTTATGGCAGAAACGTTAGGCAGCCTTGTTGATAAGCTCTCAATAAAAAATTTGAGAATTTGGCATTTGGATGAAGCGCTTGAAAAGAGTCATGGGTCGGAAAATGAGGAATTAAAAGCCAAGCGAGATTTGGCCGACAAGCAAAGGCAAAGATTAGTGGATGAGATCAATGCGTTTCTTGTCGCCGCATTAAAAGGGGAGGTCTGCATCCGCGATGAAAAAATTAAAATGTATACTAATACCAATGTTTCCTCTTCAGCTAATATAAATAAGCTTGGAGAAGCGGTAAGTGAGTTGGCTTTTAAGAATATCAAACTTTGGCATTGCGAGGACGAAGTTAGGCGAACCGATTTAGCAGATTCGGAAATTGTGAAGATAAAAAGACGCATCGATACCACTAACCAGGAGCGTAATGACCTAATGGATAAGGTAGACGAAATTATTCATAAGCGGTCCGAAGCTTAGCTAAACGTAGCACAGCTAAAGTCAATTAAAACTTTTGCGCGACAAGAGAAGCAAAGCCCTTAGGGTCTTCGTCCACCTCCCGATACCTCAATATTCGAAAATCTTCGAAAGCTTTCAATAATTCATTTTGTTCCAAAACCCATTGCCTCTTAAAGTTGCTATATTTTAAATAATCGACCGTAAACGTCTCGTAAAATAAAATACCGTTGGACTTTAATGTTTTTTTTATTTCAGGAAACAATTTTCTTTCCAAAAAATTAAAACAAAGTACTAAATCATATTCATTTTCAGGTAATAGGCTATTATCTAAATCAAAAGGAAGTAATGTGATATTCACATTTTTTTCTTTGGCGAGAGTTTTGGCTTTGGCAAGTGCTACGTCAGAAATATCCATGCAAATCACCTCATAGCCCAGTGCAGCCGCAAAAACTGAATTCCTGCCTTCCCCTGCGGCAATATCCAAGGCTTTCCCTTTACCATTAAGGATATTGCCATTACTTTCCAGCCAATTAGAGGGTTCTTTTCCTGTAATAAAGTCCTCGCAGTTATACTTAGCATTCCATTTTTCTTTGTCTTTCAAGGACATATTGAGTTCCAAGATAAAGTTTTAAAGGTGCGGCCATTATAGAGGTGAGAGAAATCAATAACAAGCGGATGCCTGGCCTATCTTTTTGCGCTACGCAATACCTTGACAAGGGCAGGTTTTTTGTTAATATCATTGTTTTATTTACAACTCTAGAGGCGGGAATTTCCGTTTTCTATTTTAGTTATCAGGAGTGAGAGAATGATTGCGGTAGTTCAAACTGGCGGCAAACAATATAAAGTATCTGAAGGCGATGAAATTCAGGTTGAAAAGCTCGATGGCAAGGTTGGCGAAAGTATAAATTTGGAAAAGGTTCTTGTTTGTGGAGAAGGAGAATCGACCAAAGTGGGAACTCCGTTTTTGGAAGGTTGTTCGGTTGTCTGTGAAGTGACAGAGCAATTCAGAGGCAAAAAGATCATTGTGTTTAAAAAACATAGAAGGAAAAATTACCGCAGAAAAAATGGGCATCGTCAATCACTAACACGCTTGAAGGTCACTGCGATTAACGCATAATTCTTGAGGATAAAGAAACATGGCACATAAAAAAGGACAAGGTAGCACCTCAAATGGACGTGATAGCAGAGGTCAAAGGTTAGGTGTTAAAAGATTTGGAGGTCAGTTAGTAAAAGCTGGCGAAATAATAGTTCGCCAACGAGGTACTCATTTTCACCCTGGTAAAAATGTAGGGCTAGGTAGTGACTATACAATTTTTTCTAAAATTGCGGGTGTTGTTAAATTCGAGCATCGCGATCGAAAAACGCAAAAAATTAGTGTCCATCCGCAAAACTAACTCTGTTTCTCTATTCTTAGCTTTTCTGAGCTTAACTTGAAAAATTACTCCGGGCGAGTTAGCCGATTCAGAATTAAAACTCATGTTTATAGATCAGGTAAGCATCTCTGTAAAAGCAGGGGATGGAGGGGATGGTTGTTGTAGTTTCCGAAGAGAAAAATATATCCCTCTGGGTGGCCCTGATGGTGGTGATGGGGGAAAGGGTGGAGATGTAATCTTGGAAGTAGATACTAACCTCACAACACTTATTGATCTGCGTTATAAGAAACTTTATCAAGCTGACAATGGAAAGCCGGGAAAAGCAAGTCAAATGACTGGCAGAAGTGGTAAGTCTCTTACCATACGACTCCCGGCAGGAACTTTAGTCACAAATGCAGAAACTAGCGAATTGTTGGTTGATCTAAAAGAATCGGGCCAGCAATTTGTGGTTGCAAAAGGGGGGCATTTCGGACAAGGAAATGCTCGTTTTAAAACTCCTACCAATCGAGCCCCAAAAAAATTTGGTAAAGGAAAGCCAGGTGATGCATGTCGGCTTTTTTTGGAACTAAAATTACTTGCCGATGTAGGTATTATAGGATTTCCTAATGCGGGAAAATCTACTTTGATATCTCGTATCTCAAACGCCAAGCCAAAGGTAGCCGGATATCCTTTTACTACGTTAGTTCCAAACCTAGGTATTGTAAGGCTGGATGAGGGTGAATCTTTTGTTGCGGCTGATATTCCTGGAATAATAGAAGGGGCTCACAAAGGAAAAGGTTTGGGCCATCAGTTCTTACGCCATATAGAACGCACTCGCCTTCTTCTTCATTTGATCGATTTTTCTGATGTCGACTCTGAGAATATTTTGGACAGATATCACAAGTTGCAGTTAGAGTTAAAGGCATTTAGTCACAGCCTTTTTTTAAAGCCACAAATCCTCGTGGCTACAAAAATGGACGACCCTAAATCTATAGAAAATCTGGAAAAAGTAAAGGTATCCATAAATGATATAAATCCTTTGCTCTATACGATTTCATCGGTGACAGGGGATGGTATTGAAAGGCTGTTATGGAAAATTCAAGAGTGTTTGGCCGCAAATGAGGAGGAGGAAGAAACTGGGTTTTGATCTTATTGGTGGCGGGAGATTCATTATTTGATCATAAAGTCTTGGAATTTAATTTTCTTTACTCTACTGTCGCCTTCGATTTTATTGTTGTAAGCGACTTTTAAACGTTTTTGTAGTTTTTCTTTTACATAAAGAATATCGTTGTAGAACTTTCTATTTAAAAACTTTTCAACAGTTTGTGCGGTAATTTCTTCAAAGAGAGGTAGACCACTCTGTAGAACTTTTGCTCCGGCTTCGTTATCACAAGTTATTTCTAATGTAAAACTGAGAACTCTGATGTCGTTAGCGTCAAAAGCAACTGGCATGATGGTTGTTAGTTTTACTACCTTAGCTTTTGGAGTCAACGTAGCCTTTAATTCTGCTTCGTCATCTTCGACCATCTCCAAACTTTTTTCAGATTCAGATAAAGCATTTGATTTTTTAAGTTCTTGTGCAACTTCAGATTTAGCATCTTCCTTGGCGGCGCCTGGAATATCAGGTTGCTTTATGTCTTTTGCTTGATCTTTTGAAGGCGCAGACTCGTTTTCTGAAAGTGCGGATTCTTTTTCAGAAACTGGTGTTTTATTTTCTTCTTTGCTCGGTGTTAAACCCTCTGGTATTTCGGTTTTGGTTTTCTCTACTTCTGCTAGCTCGGGAGGCGAAAAGGTTTGTATTGCAAAATAAATCCCTCCTGCTGTCAACAAAATGCCTAATATGCCGCCAGCCAACATCATTTTGCCGGTTTTAGTTGCAGGGACCGAGATAGGTCCAATTTTTATTTTCTTATCTTCTTCGTTATCGTTATCAGGAAAATCATCTTCGGAATCTTCTAGTTCAGCAGCGGCAATGTCTTCTTCATCTTCCTTATCTTCACTTGTAGTTTCTTCATCGTACTTTTTTTCTGTAGAAGTTTGCTCTTTGGCTTCCTGATCCTCAAAAGCTTCTTCCCACTCCTTTTCTTCGTTGGCTTCTTCAACAGTTTCTGCGGCGATCTTTTCCGTTTCGTCCTCGTCGTCCTCTTCGTCGTCCTCGTCGTCCTCTTCGTCGTCCTCTTCGTCGTCC
>CAZMXD010000146.1:0-5249 GCA_964570185.1 uncultured Nitrospina sp.
TTCAAGACTTGTAATAGTAGTTTGATCCAGTGCCATATAATCATGAATGTAATACGGGCTGATGGAGTTTATGTGCTCCAATGCCGATTTTTGTGTTTCATGAAGATAGTGAATCAAAGCCCCCGCTGACGAAATAGCTTGACCCATATCTTCGCATCCGAAACCCTCGAGAGATTGCGTTTTAAAATGGTTTAGGAGGTTTCGAATGGCTTCACCTTTTGCGTAGGTCCAGTCTCCCCAACCATGCATAAAAATTTTTTTCTCAGGCAACCAGGGTTTAGGTTCTTCCATTAAACTTTCAGGAATAAGAATTTCTTTTGGTTCTATTTTTTGTAACTCATCTGCCAGGGATGATCTCCTGTCGTTATCACTGAATTGCGTTATCTTAAAAGTCCCAGTGGATACATCCAAAGCTGCCAGCCCAATATTGTTTTTAGATATGAAAATAGAAACAATAAACTGCTCAGATTTAGGATCCAGCATATTGTCATCCAAAACGGTCCCAGGAGTTATAATGCGTACTACCTCTCGCTTAACCAGACCTTTGGCTAACTTTGGGTTTTCAGTTTGTTCGCAAATTGCTACTTTTTTTCCAGCTTTTAAAAGCTTTGTGATATACAAGTTTGACGAGTGATGAGGGATGCCACACATAAGGACAGGATTGGATTGGTTTTTATTTCTCGAGGTGAGAGTAATCTGTAGAATCTTAGAGGCTATTTTTGCATCTTCGTTGAACATTTCATAAAAGTCTCCCATACGGAAAAATAAAATAGAATCTGAATGTTCCTTTTTAATTCCGTAATATTGCTGCATCATGGGAGTTTCCTCCTCTTTAATGCGCTGAATTTTAGCGGAAACCACCATTTTAGCGAATTAGAGTGTAAGGTTTTTAAAATGCGGATTTAGTTTTTCGTAGGTTGATCGTAGGTGTTCAGGATGAACTTTCACCTCTCCAAGGACGGGCATAAAATTTGTATCACCTGCCCACCTTGGAACTATGTGGCAATGGATATGTTCATCATAGCCGGCCCCCGCTACTTTTCCTATGTTATATCCTGTATTAAACCCATCAGGTTCTATGACAGTTCTTAAAATTTTAATACTTTCATGAGTCAATTCAGTTACTTCCTTTTTTTCAGTTTCATTTTGCTCGGTAATGCAGCTTATATGTCGATATGGTGAAACCATTAGATGAGCACAGTTATACGGAAAAACATTCATTATTACGAATGAATGAATTCCCTTAAAGAGAATGTAACTTTTTTCATCATCGTTAGAAAGAGGGAGAGAACAAAAGATGCACTCGTCGTTTTTATCGCTTTTAATGTATTCCATTCTCCAAGGGGCCCAAAGTTGTTTCATAATTTGAAATGCCTAGAAGTTGCAGGAATCTGCCAGTATTGTTTCAGGAAAAATTTCCTTGAACAGTTCCCGTGTTTTATTTCTCATCTTTATTTCTTCGTCTTCAGATATTTCGTGGTCATATCCTAACAAATGCAAAATACCATGAATCAGCAGCAGAGTTAACTCTTCCTTAAATGCCAAGCCGTGCTCTTTTGCTTGGGATTTTGCTTTATCCAAAGAAATTGCAATATCGCCTAAAATTATTTCACCTGGAATAGAAGGATCCTCATCTGAATTCTGGGGGAATGACAAAACATCGGTTGGTTTATCAACCTTCCGGAATTTCTTATTAAGTTGGCGGATATCAAAATCTTTCATAAATAAAATGCTAATTTCTTGATCCAGACAATCTAATTTGCCCATTATTACCTGAACCTTCGATTCAATTTCAAGGGAGTCAATTTTTATTTCAGGATGTTTGTTTCGTAGAAATACGGCCATTACAATTAAAACCATTAAGATAATTTAGAACCTTAATTACTCAGAAGTGTCTATGTCTGATTCAGATGCGTCGTATGCTTTAATAATTTTCTTTACCAGTTCATGGCGCACAACATCTTTTTCCGAAAAATAAATAAATTGAATCCCTTTAACTTTTTTTAATAAGGTTTTTACCTGAACCAAACCCGAGTCCTTCTTGCGGAGGAGATCCATTTGGGGTATATCACCTGTTACAACCATTTTTGATCGAAAACCTAATCGAGTTAAAAACATTTTCATTTGCTCTTTTGTTGCATTTTGTGCTTCATCTAGAATGATGAATGCATCGCTCAAAGTTCTTCCTCGCATATAAGCCAGAGGAGCGATTTCTATAGCACCATCTTCTATGAGTTGGCGGACCTGATTTTCTTCCATCATGTGATTTAAGGCATCATAAAGAGGCATCAGAT
The DNA here is from genome assembly GCA_964570185.1 of uncultured Nitrospina sp. Classification (GTDB taxonomy): domain Bacteria; phylum Nitrospinota; class Nitrospinia; order Nitrospinales; family VA-1; genus UBA8687. The sequence goes on from CAZMXD010000146.1 coordinate 2,295, forward strand.
AAGGATGGATTTTTTCTGCAATATCTCCTGGTAAAAACCCCAGTTTTTCGCCAGCCTCGACAGCAGGGCGAACAAGCACAATTTTTTTAAAATGACGTTTTAATAGTCCCTCAACAGCCATTGCGACAGCAAGAAATGTTTTTCCAGTTCCCGCAGGTCCAATAGAAAGTACAATATCTGCTGTCTTAATAGATTGAATGAAATTATGCTGGGAAGGGCCTTTGGGGGTTATAAAACCTTTTTTTGGTGAAACAGCAATGCGTTCCGAAAAAATGGTTTTCAAATCAGCTTGAGGATTTTCTGCCATCAAGCGAATAGCAAATTTTATATCACCATTTTCTACGGACTGATTCGATTCATGTAATTGCTCAAGCTGTTGGAAAAGGTTTTCCACGACGTTAAGAGATTCTGGTTCGCCTTTTATTCCTATTTGATTTTCGCGAGTTGTTATGCGGACGTTAAATTTTTTCTCAATGAGTTTTAGATTAAGATCTTGACTTCCAAAGATTTCAGGAATAAGTTGATTGTTTTCTAAAACTATTTGTTTAGTGGAGGGGCTCAAATATAACTCATCAATATAGGTTTTGGATTATATCACTTTCTTGTGCCCTGTGGTGGTATGAGGCTTAGAAACTCCCCGCGTGTTCTGGCATCTTCTTTAAAAGATCCCAGCATTGAACTGGTTGTTGTATAAGAGTTTTGCTTGGAGACCCCACGCATGCACATACATAAGTGCAAGGCCTCTATTACTACACCTACGCCAATTGGTTTAAGTATTTCTTGAAGATTGTGCGCGATTTGGTTTGTTAATCGTTCTTGTACTTGCAGTCTTCTACTGAATACATCGACGATCCTGGGGATTTTGCTAAGCCCGATTATTTTTCCTTTGGGTAAATAAGCAACATGACATTTTCCAATAAACGGTAACATATGATGTTCGCACATACTGAAAAGATCAATATCTTTTACGATCACCATTTCATCATAGTCTTCACGAAACAATGCGCCGTTAACCAATTCATCAATGTTAACATGATAACCACTGGTTAAGAACTTAAGAGACTTTTCTACTCTATCCGGAGTCCTTTGCAACCCTTCTCGGGAAGGGTCTTCCCCAATTTCCTGTAATAAACTTTTAATGAGGTCTTTCAACAGGGGCTCCATGGTAGACAACAAGGTTACGCTCGGATTCGAAAAGTTTTACCTCGTGTAATTCTCCGCTTTCAATTTTTGATTCAAGAATATTCCAGATATGTATGGCAATATTTTCTGCGGTAGGAATAACTCCTTTCAAAAAATCAACGTCTACGTTTAGGTTTTTATGGTCAACCTTATTAATTATTTCCTCATTGATCAGTTTTTTGAGAGCTTTTAAATCCAGTACCATACCTGTTTCAGGATCCACTTCCCCTTTTACGGTTACTTCTAAAACGTAATTATGACCGTGTCCGTTTGGGTTATTGCAAAGACCAAAAGTTGATTCGTTTTTTTCATCAGAAAAATCAGGATTAAAAAGGCGGTGGCTGGCACAGAATTCAAGACGGCGGGTAATATAAATCATTTGGCTGGTATATTTTTATTTAAGATATTTTCGTTTGTTATCAGTAGAATAAAATCCAGGACCATATAAATGGAAATTCATTTGATTAAAAAGCTTTTCTACCTTGCCTCCGCATTTTTCACATTCCGTCAGTGGTTCATCACTGACCTTTTGTAAAACTTCCACTACTTCTTTGCATTTTTCACACTGATATTCATATACGGGCATGGTATTGACTCCCAGCAAACAGTAATTTGGAAAAGTTTATTTGTTACCTAATATTATATTATATTCTGCTTTTGAAGAAAAATTCAGATTTGTGAGAGTTTTTCTGTCTCCAAGCTGTGTTTGACGCTGTCGATTATTACTTCCTCTGAAAACATTTAGCGTTTTAGGGATGTTTTTTTTGATTGTGTCCATTTGAAAGATGGTGGATGGCAACGTAAGTCCCCATTCCGGGTCATAAACACCGACTAGCATGTTTTTTTCGCTGAGAATCTGAATGACAATGAACTTTTCAATGGAATGTTTTTTTTGGACATCCAAAGGCATCATATAGGTAGCATTTTCATTTTTAGATCCGTATCGCATTACTGCCTTGCCAGATTTTGTTGTTTTAAAGGATAGGAAGGTAAAATAGCTATCTAGATCTTTGAAAATCCGGCTTTTAGGGAACACTACGATTCCATAATTTTCATGGTTCTTGTAAAGTTGATAATCATAGTCCGAATTTGCCAGAATAGGATTGGTACTTCCAATTAGAATAAAGATTAGGATTATAAATGCAGATTTCATAGTAATGATTTAAAACACAAACTTTTCAAAACGATTTTAGAAAAATTAAGATTAAGAAAGAATTTCAGTTTCACTGAAAAAATAAGATATTTCAAATACCGCATTTTCTGCAGAGTCAGAGCCGTGGGTTGAGTTTTTTTCAATATTTAAGGCAAAGTCTTTGCGAATAGTACCTGCATCTGCGTCTTCAGGATTGGTTGCTCCCATCAAATCCCGCCATGCTGAAATGGCGCCCTCTTTTTCCAGTACTAAAAGGACAACAGGGCCTGAACACATGAATTCAGTCAAGCTTGCAAAAAACGGTCGTTCCTTATGAACATAATAAAAGCCTTCAGCTTCCGTTTTTGAAAGTTGGTTTTTTTTCATTGCGGCTATTTTGAAACCATTGGACTCTATACGTTCTAATATTTTTCCAATAAAATTCCGCTCGACCGCATCTGGTTTTATAATTGCAAAAGTTCTTTCCATTTTAATACTTTCTTTTTAGATTGAACAAAAAAAGGTATTTGAGCTGATGAGCTCAAATACCTTTTTGGGTAATAAGAAAAATTATCGTAAAACTACTCCGGATTTTTTGATAACAAAGCCTTCATTTAGGTCGCCAATCCATTTCATTTTAA
>CAZMXD010000147.1:0-5248 GCA_964570185.1 uncultured Nitrospina sp.
ATCATCCAGATCATAAAATGCCATTTCAGGTTCGACCATCCAAAATTCGGAAAGGTGACGACTTGTATTCGAGTTTTCGGCACGAAAGGTTGGGCCGAAAGTATAAATGTCTGATAGTGCCAAGGCATAAATCTCCCCTTCTAGTTGCCCACTAACCGTTAGTGACGTTTTCTCGCCAAAAAAATCCCGAGTGTAATCAATTTGCCCGTCGTCAACTCGCGGAGGATAGTTTAAATCTAAAGTGGTAACTTGAAACATTTCTCCCGCACCTTCACAATCGCTCGTAGTTACGATAGGAGTATTCAAATAAGCAAATCCCCGATCATTAAAAAATTGATGAATAGCGTAAGCTAATCGACTTCGAACTCGCATTACAGCTCCAAAAGTATTCGTTCGAGGACGTAAATGCGCAATCTCCCTTAAATATTCAAACGAATGCCGTTTTTTCTGCAATGGAAAAGTTTCGACATCTGCCGTTCCATAAACCTCTATAACAGCCGTATGAATTTCCATCTTTTGGCCTTTTCCTTCAGAAACCACAAGCCTGCCGGTAATTGCCAGACAACTCCCAGTCGTGATCTGTTTATCTAGTTTCGAGAATTCTTTAAGGGAATGTTCAACAATTATTTGAATATTAGCCAAACAAGACCCATCATTGATTTCAAGAAAAGAAAACCCTCCTTTAGAATCACGACGGGTTCGAACCCAACCTTTCACTAAGACTTCTTGCTGTTCTGCTTTGCTACTTAATAATTCTCTTATCTTTTTTCGTTTCATAGACTAATTTCCTAAGGTTCACCGACTGCGGACAAACCCACTTCTAATTGACAATAAAGGGGATTTCAGATACTTTAGTTTAGAACCATATTGGCAAGTAATTTTTTTCTCCATTGAAAAACTTACACCTCATACTATTGTTTCGTGTTTATTCTAGGAAATTTATTACAAGCTACAGCCCAAGTTCTTAATATTATCCTGCAACTTTATATGTGGGTAATAATTGTGCGCGTATTATTATCCTGGGTCAATCCAGACCCTTACAATCCTATAGTTCAATTCTTAAATAGTATAACAGAACCCGTGCTATATAGAGTTCGACAACTGATACCCATGACAGGAATGGGAATTGATTTCTCACCCATAATTGTCTTATTGGCAATCCAGTTTCTTCAAGTATCTTTGGTGGAATCTCTTGCCACATTGGGTGCAAGACTACAATAAACAGTTATGCGTTTAAGCTATCTTGACATTTTGGAACAGTGCTTTCACGACAAGTTCCGTGGTTATAACAAACAGGAGGTAGACACCTTCCTTCATTTGATCGCCGATGATTTTAAATCTATGGCTGAAGAAATTAAGGAAAAAGATTTATTAATTAAAAAATTGCAGGATACTAATAATCAGTCTGGAAGTGGCAATAATCCCTTATCCCAAATTACCCCAGAAATGCTCAAGGAAAAAGCGAAAAAGATTATTAATGCTGCCAAGGAACAGGCAGAGCAGTATCGGCAGAATTCAATGACAGAAGCGGAAGAATTGATGCAGGATATTGAAAAACTTAAAAAACAAAAATCGAGTTTAATGGAAAATATAAAGTCCACCGCCAAAGATCATTTAGATAAATATAAAGGAGGAACCCCGAACGTCCGCTCAGGAAATGCAGATTAAACCGTTTAAAAATGATGTGCACTTCGCTGTCCCAATATAACCTTGATCATCGACAAACGAAGTGCAAGGGACATATAATGACACATTAAAAATAAGGTTAACCGCCCTTCCTGCCGAGGGTTTGGCAAACAAGTCATACAAACGATTTTTTGCTAAATGGCTTGATGTGAGTCCTTCGAAAGTCAGTGTTATTCAGGATTAAGCAGCAAAAATAAAAATATTGAAGTAACGGGCCTCACAGAAAAACAATTCCGCCAAATATTAAAAAATAAAAACCTTGTTACATAAAAAATTACCATGATTAAAACTATCGAGTATTTGAATGGCGTTGTACGTATGATAGACCAGACAAAATTACCAGCAGAAAAAATATTTGTAGATTGCCGTACAATAGAAGAAGTGGGACACGCCATCAAAACCATGATTATCCGCGGTGCTCCAGCAATTGGGGTAGCCGCGGCAATGGGTGTAAGTCTTGCGGCAGATTCTATAGACGCTGTCAACTTTGAAGAATTTTATCGGGAACTGGAACAAAAATGTGATGTTCTAGCCCTGTCTCGTCCGACCGCGGTGAACCTCGCCTGGGCTATTAGTCGTATGAAGCAAGTGGCCCAGAATAACAAGTCCCGTCCTATCCAAAAACTAAAATTACGACTTAAAGAAGAAGCGCTTACTGTCTTAGCAGAAGATATTGCTACGAATCAGTCAATGGGACAACACGGACAAACCCTTGTGAAAGATGATAGCGTAGTTCTAACGCATTGCAACGCAGGCGCTCTTGCCACTGCAGGATTTGGCACCGCATTGGGAGTGGTTCGAGCCGCAGTTAATGCCGGAAAAAATATTCGAGTCATGGCAAATGAAACACGACCCTTTTTGCAAGGTGCGCGTTTGACTACATGGGAGTTAAAAGAAGACAATATCCCCGTAAAATTAATCACAGACAACATGTGTGGCTTCTTTATGAATAAGAAAGAAATCGATCTGGTCGTTGTTGGTGCTGACCGTATTGCAGCCAATGGAGATGTTGCCAATAAAATCGGTACTTATATGGTGGCAGTCCTAGCCAAAGAAAACAATATCCCTTTTTATGTAGCAGCACCTATTTCAACACTAGACCTTTCTCTCACATCGGGAGTAGAGATTCCCATTGAAGAACGTTCCTCGGATGAAGTTACAAAAATTAACCAGAAACAAATTTCTCCGAAAGGTATCGAAGCCGCTCATCCTGCTTTCGATATTACTCCCAATCATCTAATCTCTGCTATCATCACAGAAAATGGCATTGCCAGGGCTCCCTTTAAGGAAACCTTGAAAACTCTAGCAAACTAAAAATGAAAGCAATGATTCTTGCGGCGGGCTTTGGCACGCGCCTCAAACCTCTTACTAACGGACTTCCCAAACCTTTGTTTCCAGTTCTCAATCGACCTATTCTGGAACACACCCTTCACTTTTTAAAAGCGTATGGTATCCGGGAAGTTGCGATAAATCTTCATCATAAGTCAGAAAAAATCATCAACTATTTTGGTGATGGAAAACAATTTGAAATGGACTTGCATTATTCCCTAGAAGAAAAAATTTTAGGGACCGCAGGTGGAATAAAAAAGCTGCAAGACTTTTTTAAAGATGATTCATTTTGGGTCATCAACAGCGATATCCTGACAGACGTTGATTTGAATGATGCCTTGAAGTTCCACAAAGAAAAAAATTCCAAACTGACTTTAGTGGTACGACAAGTTGTCAACACAGATAAATATGGATCTATTCAACGAAATGATGATGGACGTATCGTAAATTTTCTTGGACATTCCATTATGAATTCGAAGCGCGTGACTCAAGTAATGTTCACAGGGATTCAAATTTTAGAGCCAGATATCTTTTCTCGTATCCCGGAAAATAAATTCTGCGGTACAACTGAAGATGTTTTTCCAGAAATGATTGAGGATAGGCTGCCCGTATTTGGTTATGTACATCAAGGATATTGGGCAGATATAGGAACTCGCGAAACCTACATTCAAGCTCAAGCAGATGCCTTGGATGGGAAGTTGGTGTTAAAAACACCTTCGTCCATAGAGCCCGAGGGGTATGTGGTGTCTAAACCAGTGCATATTGGAAAAGACTGTAAAATTGCACAAGATGCACAGGTAGGTCCCCATGCGGTATTAGGAAATAATTGCCATTTGTACTCTGGCTCAGTGGTTAAAAATTCCATACTCTGGCCTGGCGCAACCATAGGAAATGGGTGTGCCGTTCAAAACAGTATTATTGGTGCCGGAGTAACAATTAACAAAAATGTAAAAAACGATTTGCTGTGCCAAGGTTCTTAACTCTCGACCTCTTCTTTAGAATCCTACAAAATCTAGTTAGAGCAATTTATGATTGCTTAATATCATTGTGGAAACTGTAATCGCACCTTCTTCACAATTTATTATGCGACGCATTTCCGGGAGATCGGCTTGACCTACCCTTGTATACTCATCCGTATAACTCTCAACATCTTTCAATCCTTTTTCCGGATTGAAATAAAATACCGAGTATTTTCTTGTCAGAAATTTACCATCCTGATTCTTCATACTTTCCTCAATATTAATCGTAAAGGAAAAACGGGGCGTTTGACGATTGATTTGTTGAATCCGTCCATCCTTGATACGATAAAAAGAACTCATACCATCCCCTCCCATAATTACCTTACGTCCTAATGGGTGAGCACCATCATCACCAAAGACTAATTTATATTTTCCATCGGACTCTTCAAAAGATCGCGGTCCTCGATGCATGGCGATGGATGCAAGATTTTCGTTCAAAAAACTTTTTACCTTCTCTTCCTCGATATTAACCGCAATATCCTTGGGCCCTTTTACCGTTACCGCGCCTTTTTTTTCTTCACCATTGATATTTGCAACGACATCTGCGGTGAACCCACCAAACCCCTCTGGCCACCTTGCCGTATTGGAAAAAACTTCCCGCATCGTATTACGCGCTTCAATATCATCTTCAAGAACAGTTTCTACATCTTTTTCCTTGGTATAAGTAGCCATCCGAAATCTCCTTAAAAAAATAATAGCTCACCTTAAGTTTTGGCAAGCTTTTAATTATAAATAGTTATAATGCTTATAAAATAATTATACCTTATTTTACCGCAACACTAATGTCAGGAATACCTGCTTTTTGCAAAAGCCCCATAACCTGAATAACCTCGCCATACGGAAGTACCTTGTCAGCCTTAATTATAGCCGTTTGTTTTTTGCCTTTTACATCTAGTTTTCTAAGAGTCTGTTCCAGACCCAAAAGGGTTACAGGTTTCCCCGCCAAAAATATTTTTTTGTCCTTCGACATTTCTATTTCAAGGGTCTTGGGTTTCTCATCAATAATAGATGATTTGGAACTAGGCAAGTTGATATCCATACGGCGGCTGAAATCGACAAAAACAGTGGAAACCATGAAAAAGATAATGAGCAAAAAAACGACATCAATCAACGGAGTCATTTCCATTGCAAAATTATCTTCTTCTCTTTTAAAGTGCAAAGTATTTTCCCTTTATTTTATTATGTTCAGACTAAACACCCGTCTTCTTTGACTT
>CAZMXD010000148.1:0-5199 GCA_964570185.1 uncultured Nitrospina sp.
AATCAGAAGATAAGCATGTAGACGCCTTTGACTGAAACCTTTCGGACGGGGGTTCAATTCCCCCCGCCTCCACCATATCTAACCATTAAAACCAAGCCCTCGTCTTTTTTTAATAATTTCGAGTTGCTTGTATCAAATCCGAAAGCAGACGAAAAAAGCCATGCTTATATGAGCTGGGATTAATAGAAAAACGCAATTACATATTAGTTTTTCTTTCCTGAATTTCCGCTCTTCTTACTTTTGCAAGTTTTGCCATTTCTCCCAAAGCTTTTCTTGCGCGAGCAGCTGCAGCTTTAACATTTTTATTTTCAAAGGTCTCATTTTCCGCAAGATATGTTTCGAAAGCAGAAACAATTTGGTCGTGTGTCATACCGCACTCCTTTACAAGGTTTAATTAACTGCTGGATAAAGAATTACCACATTATCGAAGGCAAGATCAATAGAATACTAAAAAATTTTGATTTCTTTTTTAGTTAAAAAATCATTTATAATCAATATAATAAAAATTTTAAATATCATACGTCAGAATGGATTAAAAAAATATGTCTGAAATTGGCAGAAGGTTTTCTCTTGATAAGGTAAATGTTGACCCAACCCTAAAAAATAAAATTTTTTCAGCAGATGGGGATGAGCATATTGGCGATTGGAACGGAGAGTGTATCAATGAATTGGTTAAAGAAATTGATCGCATCGAAGAAAGAGCCGATCCAAATTATTCTAATTTACCTCATAGGCAAAATATCCCAGAAGATTTAAAGTTACAAATCGAAAAAGATTTACCGATTTGGACATGTGATATAAAAGGTCAATGTTTGGTAGGAGATGCAGGCGATGAAATTAAAACTATCAATGAAATTCGGGAGTTATATATAAACAAATATGGGAGCGTTGAAAAATTTAAAGAAAAGTTAAAAGCAGATCGCGAAAAATTCGTAAGAGAAATAAAAGAACAGTCAGAATAAAAAATAGTTTGGATAGTGTAAAAAATTTTAATTTCCTAAAAACTTCGTTTGAAATTTAGGGTGTCAATCCAACGGTCCAACGCCCGGCAGGTAATTAGGTTTTAGCGTAGAAAATCCAATAGGGTGGGTTGTATTATTTGTGCCGTAGAACTCAATGTAGCCTGTAGGGCAAATTCCAGGTTGGCAAGGTCTGAAGCGCTCTTTACAATATCAGCATCTTCAATATTAGAAAGTTGCAGAGACCGATTCACAATTTCCTGCTCATGAACTAAACTTTTACTATCAACACGTGACAAGCTTGCTCCGATTATTGCTCTCGAATTATTGACAGATTCAAGACTCGAATCCAGGTTTTCCAGAGAAGCTAATATTGCAGCCGTGTCATTCTTTGTAAGTGCATCCTTAAGTTTAAATAATGTATTAAATACATTTCTTCCTCCCCCTAAACCTAAGTTTTCTGCTGTTTCATCAGTACCGATATTTCTTGCTATCGCAATAGTATTAGAATCATTAGATTTAATTTGCAAAGATTTTCCAGCACTATTTATTGACGCCGTTACATTCAAACCTGCACCATTAATTTTATCTATTACATCACCGATTGTGCTGGCAGAGCTCAGGGTCACGGTTGCCGATGCGGCACCATTTATAATTTTGACATCATTTAAAATTATGCCATTTCCACACTCCAAATCTGGTACAAGTGTAGATATTGTTATAATTGGATTCAAATCAGATCCAAAGAGGGTTCCATTCTTTCTCCCTAAAATACCTAAGTCCGCCGCCGTTGTTCCGCCAGAAACCTCAGAAATGGTTAATGCTTGTGAAATGACATTATTTGTATCAATTAATTGCAAACCTCTTCCGTTCGAGTTTATGGATGCCGTCACGTTTACCGACGCGCTATTAATTTTCGATATTAAACTTCCAATATTATCCGTTGAGTTAACGGTAATGTTTGCCGTATTTCCCGCTCTGTCAGAAACTGAGAATGAACCTGCTGTTATTCCAATACCACCATTTAAAGAGGACAGGTTTGTGCTCGTAGTTATTTTGGGGTTGAGGTCCGTTGCTAAAGCTTTACAGCCTGGAATACCAAAATCTATACTTAAATTATTTTCAACGCCTACCTTAAAGCTTTCGGAGTTTCCAATATAAACAGCACCAGATGTCTCGGAGTTAAAAGGTTTTGCTCTAACATTTGTCCCTGAGAATATAAATCTGTTTTTAACTCTTGTATTTGCTGAATCAAATACTTGGGAAATAAGTTGATCTATTTCTAGGGCTGCAAAATTTCGAGTTTCCGCTGAAGAAAGTCCCCCCAATTCACCCACTGATAATTCTTTTGCTCGGGTCAAACTTAAATTAATCGACTGAAGAGATGAGTCACTCGCCTCAATAAAAATACGATTATTAACAATATTTTTTACGAATTGATTTGACTGATGGAGATTCGTTCGCAAAACAAGGGCATCTCGAATACCCGCAGGGTCATCAGACGGACGATTAATCCTTTTACCTGTTGAAATTTCCTGTTGAGCCTTAAATAGTTTTTCCGTTATTCGGAAAATATTCTGAAGAGAGTTTGCTTGCTGTGCCTGATTCGTAACTCGAGTAACCATCGCTTTTTTTTCGATAACTATATGTTATTTAATTAATTAAACCTGAGATATAACAGTATCAAGCAGTTCATCAACCACCCCTATCAAACGGGCGGAGGCATTATAAGCCTGTTGAAACTTGACCATATTAATAAATTCTTCGTCTATTGAAACGCCAGATTTGCTTTCTCTTCGAGTATTTAACTGCAATAAAATGCCTTCCTGTTGTTCCAAAGTTGCCTGTGTTGAAAAGGATTGGACACCCAAATCACTAACAATGGAGCTATAAAATTCATTAAATGTAAAGGCTCCCGAACCCTCGGCCACATGCGTAATACTGTTAAAAGATAGTCTGGATTGTAAGCTTATTAAGCTCAGTGCATTTGCCCCGTCGGAACTTGAATTTAAACCTGCTCCAATTTTATTGGGGTTGGATGCTACATCACCAGAAATAGAAAAAGTTTGAGCTGCATCCTCTGAAACAGAAAATTTAAATTTATCCCCTGCCGTTGCTCCATTAGAAATCGTTACGGTAAATCCTCCTGCGAGATTAAATTTAGAACCCGCTGTAAAACTAAAACTTCCTTGATTTATACCAGTTGTAAGATTTTTTAAAGTAAAGGTATTTGCGTTTGTAATTGTGATTTCGAATTTATCATTAGAAATCGTGGAAGGATTTCCATTTGTAGCGGTTAATGTTGCCGAACCAGTATTATTTGTATTGATCTCTGTGGCCACAGAAGGTGGTTCAAAAAAATTATTTCCCGTAGTACCATCTAAACCAAATCCATTCTGATGAATATTATTAAATTCTTGTATAAAACCAGCGGCAAGACGGTCAAGTTTGTCTTTTATACCAGGAATTTCCTTATCACGCATATCGATGAGGCCTTTTAACGATCCTCCCGTTACATTCTCAGTCACATTTGTGCTAGTTCCACTAAAACCTGAAATTACAATATCTTGAAAACCTTTATTATTTCCATTTACTTGAGTGCTTAGAGTAAAAGCCTTAGACTGAAGCACGAGTGGAGTCCCATTTTTTAAAGTCAAACTTATCTGTCCGTCCATTTCATCGACGAAGTTAAGATCAATTAACTCTGATAGCTCTTTTACCTTTTGATCCCTTTTGTCCCTTAAGTCATTTGCGTTAAAATTTCCCGGTTCATTGGCATGGATCGCACGATTTAGTACCGCAATTTCGGATGTATAACTATTAATTTTGGTTGTTTCTACCTTAACCATTGCATCTAAATTTCTTTGAATCTTGAAAATAGATTCTCCAAGTTTATTAAATGTTATTTTAAGGTTTTGCGCTTCAGCAATTACATTTGATCTTTCTGGCAGACCCGTAGGATTTGAAGAAAGGTCCTGAAGGGTCGAAAAAAATTTTCCAAGACTTTGATTAAGACCTTGCTGATTTGATTCACTAAAAAGAACTTCAAGTTGCTCAAATATGTCCTTTTGAACCCCAAACTGGCCCAATCTATCACCTTCGCCTAAAATTTGAGAAAACAAAAATTTATCATGGGCTCTCTTTATACCAACAACACGAACTCCCGTTCCTATTTGGCCCAAGCTAGTGTGTCTGGCATTCTTGGCCTCAAAATTTATCTCTTGACGGGAATAACCTTCTGTCTGAACATTAGCAATATTTTGACCAGTTACTTCGATTGCTAATTGCTGTGCGAGTAAACCCACCTTGGCGGTATTAAGAACGCTAAAAACATTTGAAGTCATAATATCAAAAACCTATTGTTAACTTTACGTCATACATCAACACTAACCATCGTGCTTTGTAATTTTCTTCCTGTTACCTTTCCATTTGCTTCATAGGGGGAGATGGATTTTTCACTTTCAGAATGAATAAAGGCTAGTGAATTTTTTAATGACAGGGTAGAATGGTCCATTAAAGATTTTATTTTCCCGCTTAAAATATTTATTTTTTGAATATTAGAAAGTAATTTTTTCCTGCAATTTGAAAAATTTATCCTATACGGATTATCTTTAAATTGGGTTAATTTTTTTAAAGTTAACCCAGAAGGTTTCATATTTAAATTTTCTGCAATTTTTTTCATTAAACTTGATCGGCTATTTTCCAAAGCTTGCATTTGCATAATATGATCATCTTTTTTAGCTATAATCATTTCTAAATCATTGTATGAATATTGGGAAACACATTTCCATTCATGATTTAACAAATGAATAAAGCTTTCATATAAACCAATTTTTTGTTCCAAGACATCATGAAGGTTTTTATATAACCTATTCATATATTACTCCTTCAATTTTATTCCAAAACCTGCATGTTTAGATTCTGCAGCCGTATAAGTAGATTGAAGCGCTTGTCCACGACTCACACGATTGATATTGCTAAGATCGTTGTAAATCATCTCTCCCATACCCATTCCTTTATTTTTTGACATTTCCTTAGAAATTTCTTCATCCATCATCGATTTATACATGTCTGTTGCGAAACTATCCAGCAACCCTGATTTAGGAACCGTTTTCCGCATGGAAGTAAGGAGTTTGTGTAAAAAAATGGACTCGAAATCCCGAGAGACATTTTCAATTTTCTTTTCAGAATTAGTATTTCCAAAAGAAGATGGATTACGTAATCGCGCAAGATTCTTTTC
>CAZMXD010000149.1:0-5195 GCA_964570185.1 uncultured Nitrospina sp.
AGAAAATCTATTTCTCAAAGCTTTCAAAGGGGTTTGAAAGATTTAAAAAAAAGGAGATTATCTTGTTCATGTTGATTATGGGATTGGTGCTTATTTAGGGATTAAGGAAATAAGAACAGGATTGGGAGATGGGGAATTTCTGCATATTCAATATGCAGATGATGAGAAGTTGTATTTGCCCATGGAAGGATTGGGTTTGGTTCAAAAATATGTAGGTACTTCTGAATCACCGCCTCCATTAAGTAAAATGGGAGGTATTGCTTGGAAGAGGCAAAAAAGTAAAGTTAGGGAAGCGATTGAACAGATGGCAGGTGATTTATTAAAACTTTATGCATCTCGTAAAATGGCAAAAGGCCATTCCTATACAGCAAACACACTGCTTATGCGGGAGTTTGCAGATTCATTTGAATATGAGGAAACCGATGATCAATTAAAAGCGATTGAAGAAGTTGAAAATGATTTGGAACAGGATAGGCCTACAGATCGCCTCATTTGTGGTGATGTTGGCTATGGAAAAACAGAAGTAGCTATGAGAGCTGCTTTCAAAGCGATTTTAGATAAAAAGCAAGTAGCCGTGTTGGTCCCGACAACTATTCTTGCTCAGCAACATTTACAGACTTTTCAGGAACGTTTCATAGAATATCCTGTGACTATAGATATGGTAAATCGCTTTAGAACACCCAGAGAGCAAAAAGCTACCCTAGAGAAATTAAAGAAAGGAAAGTTGGATATCATTATAGGGACTCATCGATTGTTATCAAAAGATGTTGAATTTTCTTCTTTAGGATTGATTGTGGTTGATGAAGAGCAAAGATTTGGTGTTAAACATAAGGAAAAATTAAAGAAGCTAAGAAACTCGGTAGATATTTTAACGCTTACCGCAACACCCATACCACGAACCTTACATTTTTCATTAATGGGAGTACGTGATTTAAGTGTTATAGAAACCCCTCCTTTAGACCGTCTTTCTATTAAAACGTTTATTCGAAAGTTTGATGAGGATGTAATTCGTCAAGCCATATTAAGTGAGGTAGGTAGAGGAGGTCAGGTGTTTTTTGTGCACAATAAAATTCACAGCATACAATCTGTCGCCGAATTAATATGCAGATTGGTTCCAGAAGTAAAGATTGATATAGCACATGGTCGGTTACCGGAGCATCAACTTGAAAAGGTAATGAAAAAATTTCTGGATAAACAAATAGATGTTTTGCTTAGCACATCCATTGTTGAATCGGGTTTAGACATTCCTTCCGCAAATACGATTATCATCAATCGCGCTGACCAATTTGGATTGGCTCAGCTTTATCAGTTGCGTGGTCGAGTGGGTAGATATAAGCATCAGGCTTATGCATATTTGTTGATTCCAGGAGCTGACGCATTAACTGGTGAAGCTCACAAAAGACTTGCCGCGATGGAAGAACTAAGCGAATTGGGGGCAGGATTTCAATTAGCGGCTCGAGATATGGAAATCAGGGGTGTTGGAAATATGCTTGGGAAGGACCAATCAGGGCATATAGCATCCGTAGGATTCGATCTTTACTGCAAATTGGTTGAAGATATGATTAAGGATATTCGTGGTGAAAAAGTTGAGCCAAGGATAGAAACGGAAATTGACCTATTTATCAAGGGACATATTCCAAATGATTATGTGCTAGACCTTAATCAAAGGTTGGAACTTTACCGGCGTATACAAACTATTAGTAACAGAAAAGAATGTTATGAACTTTCTAGAGAAATAATCGATCGATATGGTCCCTATCCTGAAACTGTTGAAAAACTAATTACATTAATTGAAATTCGTGTTTTATGTCAGTTATTGCATATTAGCAAAGCAAAAATTAAAAATAGAGAGTTGATTTTAACCTTGCTTCCTACTACCCCGTTAAATAGTCAAATCCTTGCTCCTCTTTTCGATAAAAATTTAAAGATAATTTCGGAGTATAAAATTTTAATTCTGCTTGATAGAACTGGATGGAAGTCGGATTGCAAAGTAATTTTAAATTATCTGGAAAAACTTTCACAACCCTTGACACCAGGGGAAGTATGAAATCAAACCGATTAAATAACGCATTGGGATTTACAATATTCCTTTTATTTATTATCTCTTGTTTTAATGAAAATCCAATAATAGATTCTGTTAATGACAATAAAATTCTGTTGATAATTAATGGTGAGGGTGTTACGGCAAAAATTTTTAAAAAGGTTTTTGATACGCAGAGAAAAGTTTTTAGGATTCAGGATGCACAGGATTTAAAACCAGAGGAGTTGATTTGGATAAAAAACAGAGTCCTTGATGAAGTAGTTAAAAATACTTTATTCGCACAAGAGATTAAAAAAAATAATATTAATATTGAAGAAATTGTATTAGATCGCGAATTGAAAGATGCTCAAGAGGGTTACCCCGAAGGAGCTTTCAAAAAAACTTTGGAATTGGAAGAAATATCCACCGATGATTGGAGGGATGCTATTAGAACTAATCTTCTTACAAATAAATTGATTCAAAAACAGGTCAATAGTAAAGTATCGGTGGGAGATAAAGAATTACATGTGTATTTCAACGAAAATGTTGAAAAATTTCATAAAAAAGAGCAAGTTAGGGCTCTCCATATAATGGTTGAGACGGAAGATGAAATTAGGCAAGTCCAAAAAGAACTACAAAATAAACAAAAAACATTTATGGCACTGGCACAAGAATTTTCTTTGGGCCCTGAAGGAATTCGGGGAGGCGATTTGGGTTACTTTGCAGCGGGGCAAATGCCAGAAGAGTTTGACGATGTGTTTAAATTAAAGATCGGTAAGGTCAGTGGTATTATAAGGACTCCATATGGTTTTCACTTGTTTAAGGTGGTAGATAAAATTAAAGAGACAAAGATGAGCTTTGATGAATCTAAAGCCACAATAAAGCAAATTCTTCTTCAAGAACTTCAGGATAAAGCTTTTCAGGATTGGTTTTTTAAGCTAAAGAAAAATTCTCTTATTGAAGTTAACTATGAACTCCTCCAAGAAATATATTAACCGCATTTTTTTTGTGGTTTTTTTAATTTTATTTTTTAACTTGCCGGATTTGGCCGCAGGCGGGGTTTTTGACCGTGTTGTTGCAAAAGTTAATAGCGAGATTATTACTTTGAGTTCTGTCCAAGACAGAGTAGAGGTTCTAAAAGCAAAATACGCAAATGATTTAGGTAGCTACGACGAGAAAAAGCTTTTAATGGAAGCTGTCGAAATGATAATAGTGGAAAAACTACAATTGCAACAAGGAAAGAAAATGGGATTCGAAGTAGAAGATTCTGCAGTAGAAGCTGCGCTTAGAAACATAGAAAAAAATAATGGTTTGGAAGAAGGGCAATTGGCGACAATGTTGGAATCCGAGGGCAGATCGTTGGAGTCATATAAAAATCATATAAGAGATCAGATTCTTGTTTCAAAGGTTACACAGTTTGAATTAGGTAGTCGCCTTATGGTTAGCGATAGAAAAATTGCAAAATATTATCGCGATAATCAGAAAGACTTTTGGGAAGAAGGCAAATTCAAAGTAAGGCATATTCTGATAATTTCAGAAAAAGATGCTACTGCTGGCAATAAAATGGAAAGTTACAAGCAAATAAAAAATATTCTATCCGAAATTAAAAATGGAAAAGATTTCGCTGAGGCGGCAAAAGAATATTCCGAGGATGTCTCTGCGAGTTCTGGGGGACTTATTGGCTATATTAAAAAAGGCACGGGGGTTCCTGAATTTGAGGAGGCGGTTTTTAGCTTAAAAGAGGGTAAAATTAGTGATGTGGTAGAGACGGAATTTGGTTTCCATATTATTAAGGTTGATAAAATTCAGCCAGGAAGGACGCTACCTTTTAATGAGGTAAAGGGTAAAATTCACAATAAACTTAATTTCGAGAACAAAAAATCAGCATATGAAGGTTGGATGAGGGAATTGCGAGAAACCGCGTTTATTGAGATCTCATTATTTGACCAACCAAAAAAAATTATAAAACCTGATATGGTTGGTTTAAATAAACCTAAAAAAATGGGAAGGGATAACTCTAGGCGTAACGGGTTGTCCCAGTCTAATAAGGATAATTTAAAAAAACAGAAAACAAAAGAACAGATGGAGAAAAAATGGGTTGAAATGTACAAATCTGTCGAGAAGGCAAAAAATAGAACCACGGGTCAAAGTATTTCCTCATTCCAAACGCTGGAAGAAAAGCTATTAGCAATTAAAGAACTTCGGTCTCGGAAAAAAATTACGGAAGCGGAATATCAAAAAAGAAAAAAACAGTTGCTAGAATCCACAGGTCAAAGTATTTCCTCATTCCAAACGCTGGAAGAAAAGCTATTAGCAATTAAAGAACTTCGGTCTCGGAAAAAAATTACGGAAGCGGAATACCAAAAAAGAAAACAGCGGTTATTAGGTGATTTGTAAGGTTTGATTGGCTGTTTTTCCCTCCCATTTGTTATTAGTCAAATTCGCTAGTTGTTTGGCAGGTGTATATGGCACAGTTCGTCAAAAAATTAAATAAAGTTTTGGAACGTTTAATTTCTTCCAGCGATAAAGTTTTAGTGGGTGTTTCAGGAGGGGCTGATTCTATTTGTCTTCTTTATGTTCTACATGAATTTTCAAAAATAAAAAATTTTAGTATGGCGGTGGCTCATATTAATCATATGGCCAGAGGAGATGACTCCAAATCTGACGCTGAATTTGTGGCTCAAATTTCTGAGGGATTAAAATTGCCATTTTTCCTTAAGGAAATTGATGCCAATAAAGAAAGTATTAAATTAAAACGATCTTTTCAGGACACAGCTAGGGTAATCCGATTTCAATTTTTTGAAGAAACATTAAAGAAGATAGAGGGGACTAAAATTGCTTTAGGTCATTCTGCAGACGATCAAGTTGAAACTATTCTGCTGAATTTAATCAGGGGATCGGGTTTGAAAGGTTTGATTGGTATTCCTCAAATTAGAGGCAATATCATTAGGCCTTTTTTGCAAATTTACCGAAATGAAATTGAAATGTATTTAGAGAAAAGAGAAATTTCTTTTCGCAATGATTTTTCCAACAATGATACAAAATATTTGAGAAATAAAGTTAGGAAAGAATTGGTTCCCTTTTTAGAGACCTACAATCCAGCTATTAGGAAAAATCTCAATGATATGTCAAAGATTTTAGAGGATGACAATATTTTGTTATCACAAATGACAAG
>CAZMXD010000150.1:0-5145 GCA_964570185.1 uncultured Nitrospina sp.
GGAAAGGACTTCGGGAAGCATGGGGATAACACCATCCGCGTAATAGATACTTGTACCTCTTTCAAAGGCTTCATTATCAAGATGCGAATTCTCTCCTACAAAATAACTGACATCTGAAATATGTACGCCCAACCTATAACCTTCCTCTAAAGGTTCTAATGATATTGCATCGTCAAAATCTTTTGCCTTTTCTCCGTCAATGGTAAAAGTCATTAGATTGGTGAAATCTTTTCGGTCTTCAGTTTCATTTTTCTTTGCTACTGCTTTTGCTTCTTTGATAACTTTGGGTGTGAATCCCTGGCGCACACCAAATTTTCGCAAAATGCTTTGTACTTCCACTTTTGGATCATTTGACTTACCCAGAATTTCTATAACTTTGCCGACCGGGGGTTGGTGTCGAGTGGGATAGGTTTCTATTTTTACATCGACAATTTGACCGTTTTTGGCTTCTTTAGAATTTTTTCTAGGTATAAAGATATCTTGAAAATGTTTGGGTTCGTTGGGAATGACCCAGCCGTCGCGCCCGAATGTTTCGTAGACGCCTACTATTTTTTGTGTGTTTCGATGAAGAATTCTTATGACACATCCTTCAGGTCGACCAGGTTCTTTTTCAGATTCGATTCTTACCAAAACTCGGTCTTCATGCATGGCTTCGTTTATTTTTTTCCGATGAATAAAAATATCATTGGTGCCATGATGATTATCCTGGATAACAAAGCCAAATCCGTTCGGATGCCCAACCAATTTGCCTGCAACCAGGTTCATTTCATCTGGTAGGCCATAGCGACCACCACGGATTTTTATTAATAATCCTTGGCCTGCCATTTCCTTAATCTGTTTGCGGAATGTACGATGCTCTGCCTCAGTTATTCCGAAATGTTTAGAAAGCTCGGAAATTTTCATGGGGCGGCTGATATTTTTCTTCAGCAAAGCCAGAATACGCTCGTCAGAAAGTTTCATTTTGGTATGTCGAAATAAGAATATAGGATACTTGATATCCTATAACTAAAGTAATTGCAATGCTGGGATACCATAGATTTTTGTAAACGCTTCACTTATAATCCCTCATGTGGCGGAAGGAAATATTAGCTGACTATAGTAAATGGATAAATAACATTTACTAGCTTTATATGTATAGAACTATTGCCTCCAGTGTTATGGGGTAAAGGAGAAAGATGAAAGTCCAGGTAGATTGGCTGAAAGAGTATGTGGAAATTGACAAACCTGCGAAAGAATTGGGACGCATGCTGACGATGGCGGGTTTGGAAATTGAAAGCCACGAATTACTTGATGAAGAAAAAGGCGATGTTCTGGAATTGAATGTGACGCCTAATCGGGGTTATTGCTTGTCGCATTTGGGCGTAGCGCGAGAAGTTTCGGTGCTGACGGGCGGGAGGTTTAAGCCGCCAGAAGCACTGGCTTGGCTCGGGGAAAAATGGGGTTCCGTGCCCATTACAGAAAAAATTTTGGTGGAAAATCATGAAGAAGATTTATGTCCTCGTTATGCGGCTTTGGTCATTGAAAATGTAAAACCAGGCCCTTCTCCTAAATGGTTGTGTGACAGGCTGCATGCGATTGGTTTGAGACCAATTAATAATATTGTTGATATTACGAATTTTGTAATGATGGAATATGGTCAACCGCTACATGCTTTTGATCGTGAATTGCTTTCTGGAAATAAAATTATCATCCGTAATGCCAAAGAAAAAGAACCCTTTACCAGTCTTGATGGCAGTCAACTAAAGTTGGGGCCAGATGCCTTGATTATTGCCGATGCTGAAAAGCCAGTGGCTCTTGCCGGGATTATGGGCGGGATTAATAGTCAGGTGTCTGAAGCGACACAAAACCTTGTTTTGGAGAGCGCTTATTTTGATTCCGTTACTATCCGTAAAGCTTCAAAAAAGTATGGATTGCGTTCTGACTCTTCTTATCGATTTGAACGCGGAGTCGATATAAATGGTGTCATCACCGCTCAGGCACGTGCTGCCTGTTTAATAAAAGATTTGGCGGGAGGGGAAATTTGCAATGGAAGAATCGATATTTATCCGAAGTCCCGGAAAAATATTAAGGTTTTCTTGAGGATTGCTCGCGTTAACCAGTTGTTGGGTTCTGATTTTAAGGCCGAAAGAATTAAGAAAATCATTTCTCGTTTGGGATTAAAGATAAAAAAGGAAGCTGACAACGAAACTCTGGATTTAGAAATACCAAGTTTTCGTCCTGACTTAATTCGCGAAGTAGATGTGATTGAAGAAATTGCTCGCATCGATGGATTTGAAAAAGTGGCAACTATGTTTCCCCTTGTTTCCGTTCGGCCAGTAAGAATTAGTTCGAAACAAAAACTGTTGCATAAAATAAGAGAAGTGCTTTGCCATACGGGTTTTTCTGAAACGGTTCATTTTAGTTTTATTGAGCGTGACCAGGCTGAAGTTTTTTTGACATCTTTTGCAAAAGAAAAAGATAAAGTTATTGAGTTAAAGAATCCTCTAAGCGCTGAAAACGATACTATGCGAACCAGTTTAATACCTGGAATGTTGAAGACCATCTCAAGAAATTTGAGCAAAGGGCAAAAGCCTCTCAAATTTTTTGAGATTGGGAGTGTTTATTTTTCTGATTCAGAGGCTAACAGAGCTGAAAAGACAGTTTTGACAGCTGTGGTATTAGGATCATATGAGCTTACACCATGGAAACCGCGTGGCAAGGCTTATGACTTTTATGATCTAAAGGGAGTATTGGAGCAGTTGTGCTGTCAATGTGGACTGCAACTAGGTTTTTCTGCGAATCCAGATAAGCCTTTTTTGTTGCTGGAAAAATCAGTAAGTTGCTACTCTGGCAAAGAGGTTTTTGGATATATGGGCGAACTTTCACCAGAAAAGACAGCTGTCACAGAAAAAGTTTTTGTTTTTGAAATAGATTTGCAAAAGTTGGAGCAAATACTTCCTCGGCGTCCCCGAATTCAAAGTATTGCTAAATTCCCTGAAACCTACCGTGATATTTCTATATTAGTGGGCCAACAAATTACCTCGCAGCGTGTTTCAGATTTGATATTAACGACTGGTCAACCTCTTTTAAATCGAGTTGAATTGTATGACCATTTTGAAGGAAAAAAAATCCAATCGGATAAAAAAAGTTTTACCTTTGCTCTTTCTTTTCAGTCTAAAGATCGCACCCTTTCCGATGAAGAAGTCAACCCAGTGTTTGAAAGAATTATTCAAGTACTTAAGACTGAATTAGATGCTTCGCTAAGAGAATAGATCCATTTATAGATACCATTGACACCCTAATTTTTGGGTGCTACGATTCTGACATGGCCAAACCTAATATGGAAAAGTTAGAGGCAAATATTACGACTTTGCTGAAGGCGTACTGCAAGCTTAAAGATGAGAACAAAGGGCTCACTATTGAAATAGAAAATTTGATCCGCGAGAAACAATCTTTTTTAAAAGAAAAAGAATTGATTCAGGAAAAACTAAAGCGCCTCTCTGAGCTGGAAGCAACAAATAAGAATAATGAAAATGACAGAACTAACGTTCGAGACAAAGTTGTCTATTTATTAGACAAGCTTGAAAAATTCGATCTAACTTAATCTTAGCCATGGCAAAAATTCAGATTTATGGAAAAACCTACAATTTAAAGAGTTCTTCGGGCGAAATCGAAACAGAAGATGTGGCAGCTTATGTTGATTCTAAAATGCGTGAGTTAGCTGAAACGCGGAGTAAAACCCCAACTTTGGACCTTGCTGTGCTTGCCGCTCTTAATATTGCCCAAGAATTAATGGAGTTGCAAAAACAGACCGATGCCGATAATAAAGAAAGAGAATATAAAATAGGAGAGTTGTTGGCAGCTTTGGAAAATGAGCTCCAAAGTATTGATTATTAAATTTTTATGCGGGTTATATAGCTCTTGAGCGTGTTTTGGCTTTGTGGTACGATGCATTGAAATTTGTTTATGTTGTCTCCCTGTTGTGTTCGAGTAAGAATTAAATTTTTTGAGCCAACAGTATGTAAAAGGGGTTGAAGAATCGGCTGCGGTGTGCATGCCTTTCTACTGGAAAGGAAGCCTAAAGTAGTGCACGGATACCCCACCTGTCCTTGACAGGTTCAAAAAATAGTTCTTGCGCGGCATAAACGGGGGGGCTTTTAAATTGAGTTAAGAGCTTCAGGGGTGAACAGCCTAGAGCCTGATTATATATGATTCGGTTTTTAAATTTATTGAAATCCGAACCTACTTGCGGAGTGAAGATTATGAACGAAACCTTTGAATTAGTTTCGTTTTTTAACATATACATTCAAAACAGCCAAGATGTTGTTTTGCCTTATCTCATCTCTCCTCAGGCCTGAATTATCGGGCTGACTACCTGATGTTGCTTTTGCTTACCTAGGCTTTAGCCCCCAGCTAAAAATTTGTGCTGGATATAATTTAAATTTTCAGAATCGTTTCTGGTTATGGTGTGTGCCACTTTTAAAATGGATAAAAAGTACGTCCGTAACATAATGAGCAGGCGCAGAAATAGTCTAAGCCGCAAAGAAGTTATTGATTTAAGCGATAAAATTGAAACAAGCTTATTTTCTTGGAAAAAATTTTTAAGTTGCAATCATATTCTGTATTACCTCTCTTTTGAAAATGAGGTTAGGACAGATTCTATGATTGAAAGATCTTTAAACCTAGGGAAAAAAGTTTATGTTCCGCGGATTTTAAAAAGTGCTGGAAAACTGGAAATCTGTGAAATTGAAAATTTAGAAAAAGGATTTGTGTCCAATTCTATAGGAATTCGGGAGCCTTGCGGGGTTAATGTTATAACCGTTCCCCCAGATAAAATGGATGCCGTGGTGACACCGGGTTTGGCATTTGATACCTCAGGAGGTCGAATTGGTTTTGGAGGGGGATATTACGATAAATTATTTTTGGAGCTGTCAGGCAAATCTTTGCGCATTGGTATTGCTTACGATTTTCAGCGAGTGAAAACCTTGTATCAAAATCGGTGGGATAAAAAAGTTCAAACGGTAATTACCGAAAAAAACACGTTACACGGCTGAGATTTTTGGAACCTATTTGTGTTTTACATTTTTTAAGAGGTATTTAAATGCATATTTTTACAACTATGAATGTAAAATTCCTCACCATGGTAGGGGGAATGGCATTTGCTCT
>CAZMXD010000151.1:0-5084 GCA_964570185.1 uncultured Nitrospina sp.
TTTCTTGGATAATTTTTAGAGTGCGGAGGACTGCTCCACGGTGTTGACGAACTGTTTCAGCTGCTATTTGACCTGTCTTATGCCTTAAATCAGGATTCAACATAAACTTTTTAAGAACAGGGTAGAGTTCTTCTTCTTTTTGCAGTTGAATGCCGCCACCCGATTTAATTAGTAATCTAGCTTCTTCTTCAAAATTGTTCATATGTTTGCCAAAAATCACAGGGATGTCGAACTTCGCTGGTTCGAGAATATTTTGACCACCAAAACGTGGATTAAACCCCCCTCCGACGTAGGCCAGTTTGGCATTGGCATAAAAACTGTTAAGCACACCTAGCTTATCTACCAGGACTATTGAGCAAGACTTATTAATCGACTCCCCTTCCTTTATTTCTGAATATAGGGTGTAGTTGACATTGAATTCACGGATCAGGTCTTCTACTTCGCGACACCTTTGCATATGTCGGGGCGCTATAATCCCTAGAATATTTGGAAAGTCTTTTTTTAAATTTATAAATGCTTCCATGGCAGGTCCTTCGTCCCCCGGTCGGGTGGATCCAAAAACGATTAAAAAAGAGTTTGGGTTAAATACAAGGGAACTAAGAGCATCTGATCCAGTAGGTAGAGTATCGAATTTAATATTATCTGTTACTCGTATTTTTTCTTCGGGTATCCCCAATTCTAATAACCTCTCAGCATCCTTTTGAGATCGCATGGAAAATCGAATAACAGCCTCTGTCATCCATAAAAAGAAACTATTAAATTTCCTGTACCACTTAAGAGATTTTTCAGATACTCTTCCATTGACTTGTAATACTGGGATATTTTTTTTTTTGCATAACCTTAATAGAGAAGGCCACAATTCAGCCTCAATAAGAATCAATTGTGCAGGCAATATTTGGTTAAAAACTGGATTCAGCCATAAGGGGAAGTCAAAGGGCAACCTAAAAACATGAGGCAGATTTTCTTGAGCCGCCAAAGCAAATCCACTAGGGGTGAAAGTAGATAAAACAATAGGGCGTGTTTCACCGTGTTCTTGTAAAGAGGTGATGAGGGTTTTTGCCAAACGTACTTCACCAACTGATGAAGCATGTATCCACAAACTTTTCTTTAAATTGGGAAGATCATTTGCACCCTTTAATTTTTGGCTGATGTTATTGCGAAAATTGGATGAGACCAAACTTCGTAATAGCAAGAAGGGTGTTGAGAAAAGTATGAGAGTGCCTGTTAGAATATAGTACAAAAAGTCCATAGGCTGAGAGTATACTCCTACAAAGAATTTAAAAATATCGATAAATATGTCTGATCTATTTTACAAAATCATATCCCCAAATCGGAAATGGTATTGGCTACCGTTTTTCTTGTTTTTGAGGCTTGTCTCATTTTTTTATCTTTTGGGCCATCATTTTCGTTTATGGGCTTATCGATGGGGAATTTTCCCACGACGTAGTTTGGATTGCCGGGTCATTAGCGTTGGAAACCTAACGCTTGGAGGCACTGGGAAAACACCCTTTGTCATGATGATTGCCGAAACACTGAGGGGAAATGGTTTTAAGCCTGGCATTCTAACTCGGGGGTACGGCGGCAAATCTAAAAAGCCAGTCAATGTGGTTTGTGACGGAAAATCTATTCTTTCATCTCATAAATGCGTAGGGGATGAAGCGGTGATGATGGCTGAAAAGTTAAAGAATGTTCCTATAATAACAGGTTCAGATAGATTTCAAACTGGTCGCTATGCGTTAGAAAATTTTGAAATTGATACATTAATTTTGGATGATGGATTTCAACATTTGGCTTTACGCAGAGATTTGGATATTCTTCTATGCGATCATGAGCGACCTTTGGGAAATCATTACCTTTTCCCGGCAGGAGAATTGCGCGAACCCGCAAGCGAAACAAGAAGAGCAGATATGGTTTGTTTCACAAGATATTTGGGAGGCCCTATAAAATTCCCCTCTAAATATTTGGGTGCCATTCCTCAAATTAAGGCCCATCTCCGTTTGGATTCTATAATAAATATGGACAATGGTGATGTTTGCGAGGTTGAGGTTTTGAAAAATCAATCGGTAGCAGCGTTTTGTGGAATTGCCTATCCTGAAGGATTTCGTCAAATTTTGCAGGACACACATATACAATTAAAAATGTTTAAGGCTTTTCCGGATCACCATGAATACAGTTTAAATGATATTAAAGAGCTGGAGGCTAGAGCCTTAAAGGAAGGGGGAGAATTGATTCTTGTTTCCGAAAAGGATGCGGTCAAATTAAAAGATTTTAAATTCTCATTACCATTTTACAAGGTAGTGATTGATTTGGAAATTTTAGAAGGCAGAGAAATTTTTAACAATAATATTACTATAAACCGCCAATAACCATGAACATCTCAAGCATTAAAGATTAGTCGAGATTTTTGTATTAAAAGAGTCTGGGTAATTTTTTCCTGCAAAATGATCAAAATAAAAAATCTTAGTTCTAACCAACGTTTTTTGCTGAACATTCTAGTTCCTTCGCTTTATATGTTGCCATTGATTCTTGCTTATCTGGGGCCTAAAAATTTTGGTTTCGGCTTTGATAATTTGGTTTATTTAGGGTTGACAATATGTGCCTTGGGATTGATTCTTTGGGTTTTAGGAATGTTGACTTTGGGTCCTTCTCTAGCGGTTCTGCCAGAAACAGATAGGTTAGTCACTAGTGGAGTTTATCGATATCTTCGCCATCCAATATATATTGGAATCGTTTTAACTCTGAGTGGGCTGTTTTTAGCCTGTGGTTCTATAATTTGCCTAGTTTATGTGATTATTATAGTAGTGCCTTTGAATATCTTTCGTGCTCGTTCTGAAGAAAAATTTTTCCGAGAACAGTTGGGAGATGCTTACCGTAAATATTGCGCAATAACTTATTTTTAACTTTCCTAATGGTATTGAAAATAAAATTTCGCGCTCTTCTTACCTTGTGCGGTGAACCAGTTGAAAACGGTTTGCTGATAATAGAAAACGGAAATATTAGAGAAATATCCTCAGAAGCTTTAAACACAAATATCTATAATGTGCTGGATCTTTCCGACCATCTTTTGATGCCTGGTTTTGTCAATGCGCACTGTCATCTTGGTTTGACAGCCTTAGCAAACAAACTTTTACCTGAAAACAATTTTTCCAGGTGGATTAGTGATTTGATTGCTCTCAATTCTGCTTTAAGTGACGAGGAAAGGATGAAGGGTATTCTTGCTGGTGCAAATGAAATGAGATCTTCTGGAGTAACTGGTCTGGCAGATTATGTGGCAGACCCTTTCTTGTTAGAGTCGATTTATGAATTAGGTTTTCGGTGTGTTTTATTTTTGGAAACTATTGGTTTTCAAGAAAGCAGGGCCGAAGTTCTTGCGCATGAAGTAGAGACAATTTTAAAATCTCATAAATCCACATTGCCCTTAGGAATTGCCCCTCACGCACCCTATTCAGTTTCTGAAAAGTTATTACGTCGATTATACGAATTGTCTAAAAAATACGGGTGCCTTTTTTCTACTCACCTTGCCGAAACCAAGGAAGAGACTCAGTTCATTGAAAAAGGTGAAGGGCCTTTGTTGGGCCTATTAAAAAATCGGCAAGTCTTGGATGATAATTGGAAACCACCCGCTAAAACTCCTGCTCGTTATCTTGAATCTTTAAATATCATTAATGAAATGGTCGCAGTTCATTGTAATTTTATTGATAACGACATAGATTTTATAAAGTCGGCTGTGTTTTGTCCAAAAAGCACACACTGGTTTGGTCGCGGCACCACGATTCCCGTTAAAAAAATGTTGGATGCAAATATACCTGTGGCATTGGGAACCGATTCGATGGCTAGTAACTATTCTCTCAACTTTTTAGAAGAAATACGTATGGCAGATAAACTATTGACAGATGTAAGCCGCAAAGAAATTTTAACTATGGCAACACGCTATGGAGCGGAAATTTTGAGATTCCCGTGTGGAACAATTGAACCAGGACAAAAGGCGGATATGATTGGATTTCGTATCAACACCGAAATGAAAGATTGGCACGATTTGCCTTTTAAACCAGAAACCAAAAAGGTAGATTTTTATATGGTAAATGGGAAGTTTTAAATTTTTTTAAAGCCCTGTCAAATATGTTGGATCAAGTACAAATTGACGTTATCCATAATAAAATTTAGATTCGCTATCAAGCATTGACCATACCCTTAGAATTTCCTATAATCTATTGAAAAAAAAGATTTATTTTTATTTATGCCGTATGCCAAGATTTTCTAGAGCAATAGGAATTATTGGTGCCCTGATTTTTCTTTCTGGTTGTTGGTTAAAGGGGGGTAAGGGGTCTCCAATGGGATTTAAGCGCATTACCCCGTCAATGGAAAGGGAAATGGAGCAACTTATTCGTGCAGGTTGTGACAAAGAATACCAATATTATGACAGGGACATAGCTTTTTTATATTCGATTATACCTGGCGGTGGACAATGGTATACAGGCGAAAAAGAAAAAGCGTGGCTATATCTACTGTCTTCCTCTCTAATAGTTCCTTATTTTGTTTCTTTTCAAGACGCACAGAATTCAGTCGATTATTACAATTTTAGATATACTGCAATGTTTTGCAAATCCAAATACAAAATCGCAAAAAAGATGCAGGTCCATGAGCTGAAAACTCTTAAAAATACGCAGGATTCCAGAAAGTTACCAAAACATAAAAGAAAGCGTTAAGGTTCAAAGCTACATCTATTTTAAATATAGTGTTTTATAGGTTTTTAGTTGGTGGGGCTAATATTTTGAAAGACAAAATGTACCTTAGGTGACATGAATTTTAAAGGTTTTCACTGCTAAAAGAATTTGCTAAATTTATTTTTTTTTCAATAAATTTTATGCTAGTATTACGAGTTTATTGCGGGCTTTTTTCTGGGTAAAAAACAGTGGATCGGGTACAGTGCTCCTGTAAGGGCCCTTTCAAAGCAAAATATCCTTTTAATTCTAAATTTTAAAGCCAAAAACCTCCAATTAAAGTTGCAGCTTTGAGAATCAAAGTGTAAAGTGGGGGTTTTTTATTTGCTGAGCTGGCATAGCTCAGTTGGTAGAGCAGCTGAT
>CAZMXD010000152.1:0-5071 GCA_964570185.1 uncultured Nitrospina sp.
TACCATGCTTGTGTTTGACAATGTTTCTCAAACCATCAAAATGGTTTCCAACGCTTATATAGATTCGGATGATATTACGGCTGTTTATAAAGAGACTATAAAAAAGATTACCCTCCTGGAAGATAAATTAAAGACACCGCTGAAAGTTTCTACACAAAAAAAGGAGGCAACTCCAGCGCTTAAAATTAATTCAAATTTTGAAAAAGAAAAATTTAAAGCAGCCGTTAATAACGTTAAACAATATATTTTAGAGGGGGATGCCATCCAGGTTGTGCTTTCACAGCGTTTAAATTTTGCGATTAAAAATAAAGCTTTTGATATTTATAGAGCTTTAAGAACAATTAATCCTTCACCCTATATGTATTTTTTAAAATTTGGCGGAATTGAGGTGGTAGGTTCTTCTCCCGAAATTTTAGTACGTTTGGAAGATGAGAATGTTGAAGTACGCCCAATAGCGGGAACTAGAAAACGCGGTATAAACGAAGAAGAAGATTTGGCTCTGGAAAAAGATCTATTACAAGATGAAAAAGAACTCGCTGAGCATATTATGTTGGTAGATCTGGGGCGTAACGATTTGGGTCGGGTAGCAAAAGTTAGCACGGTAGAGGTAAATGAAAGTTTTACGGTCGAGCGATATTCTCATGTAATGCATATTGTATCCAATGTTCGAGGAATTTTAAGGGACGGGTTAGACTGCTTTGATGTACTGGAAGCAACCTTTCCCGCAGGAACGGTTTCCGGTGCTCCAAAAATTCGAGCAATGGAAATAATTGAGGAGATGGAATCCAATCGGCGTGGTCTTTATGCAGGTGCTGTAGGCTATATTGGTTTTTCAGGAAATATGGATACTGCTATTGCGATTCGAACCCTTGTTGTTAAAGATCAAACGGCATACTTAGGAGTGGGAGCTGGCATCGTTGCCGATTCGGTTCCTGAAAGTGAATATGAAGAAACCATGAATAAGGGTCGGGCACTACTAAAAGCTATTGAATTGGCTGAGAAAGGGTGGGTCGTATGATTTTGATGATCGATAATTACGATTCCTTCACTTACAATTTGGTGCAATACATGGGTGAACTTGGGGCTCATATTCAAGTGGAGAGAAATAATTGTATATCTATTTCCGAAATAGAGTCCTTGAAACCTGAAAAAATCGTTATTTCACCCGGTCCCTGTACACCTGCAAAGGCGGGGATTTCTGTTGAAGTCATTCAAAACTTTGCTGGCAAAGTACCGATACTTGGAGTTTGCTTGGGGCACCAGTCTGTTGGAGCAGCTTTTGGTGGAGAAATTATTAAAGCAGGTAAATTAATGCATGGAAAAACATCTGAAGTTCGACATGATGGAAAAACATTATTTAAAAATCTTCCTAATCCATTCACTGCGACTCGCTATCATTCACTCGTTTTAAATAGAAAAACCTTGCCAGACTGTTTTGAAATTACAGCCGAAAGTGAAGATAATGAGATAATGGGAATACGACACAGAGATTTATCCGTTGAAGGAGTTCAATTTCACCCAGAATCAATTTTAACTCCCAACGGAAAAGACCTGTTAAAAAATTTCATCGAAAATAGTTAATATGGCATTTCAAAAAACTCTTCAATCTGTTGTTTTTGGCAATAACCTGTCAGAGTCCCAAATGATGGATGCCATGACTCAGATTATGGATGGAAAAGTAAGTGATATAAAACTTACGGCTTTTTTAACAGCCCTACAGGTTAAACAAGAAACAGTTCCTGAAATTGTAGGCGCAGCGAAGGTAATGCGCGACAAGGCAGAAAAGATCAAAGTAAATGAATCTGATATTATAGACACATGCGGTACAGGTGGAGATGGTGCTGATACTTTCAATATTTCCACAGCCGTTGCCTTTGTAGCGGCAGGCGCGGGTTTGACAGTTGCAAAACATGGTAATCGAGCAGTATCGAGCAAGTCGGGTAGTGCTGATGTTTTGCAATGTTTAGGGGTTAATATCGATGCCCCTTTGCGAATAATTGAACGTTGTATTGAGGATGTTGGGATAGGATTTCTTTTTGCACCATTAATGCATAAGGCTATGAAGCATGCGGTGAGGGTAAGAAAAGAGTTAGGATTTAGGACTATTTTTAATCTCTTAGGACCACTAACTAATCCTGCGAATGCCCATGCACAAATTCTAGGGGTCTTTGATTCAAAATGGGTAAATCCTTTGGCTGAAGTGCTGCGGGATTTGGGAAGTCAACATGCTATGGTTGTACATGGTTTTGATGGATTAGATGAGATAACACTGACATCAAAAACCCAAGTTTCAGAATTAAAGAATGGAAATATAACCAATTATTCTCTTGATCCTAAAAAATTTGGCTATTCGCTTTGTTCTTCAGAGGATTTGAAAGGAGGAACCTCTGAGGTAAATGCGGAGATAATTCGTGATATTTTAAAGGGTAAAAAAGGATTCAAAACTGATATCGTTTTGCTGAATGCTGGTGCTGCAATATATGTTGGCGGCAAGGCGGAATCCATTGAGCAGGGAATTCTGATTGCAGGCGAATCAATTAGTTCTGGCAAGGCGAAAAATAAACTTGAAGAATTATGCAGTTCGTCCAATTCTTAAAATGTCAAATATTCTCGATCAAATTTTCGCTGATAAAAAAAAAGAACTTTCAGAAACAAAAAGAAAATCGCCTTTGTCAGAAATCAAACAAAGAATTGAAGACCAAAAATCAGTACTTGATGTTTATAAATCGTTAGAAAAAAATAATACCTCTAATATTATTGCAGAGATTAAGCCAAGGACCCCATTTAAAGGGGAACTTCGTAGAGGTTTTACTGCAAAAGATATAGCAAGAGAGTATATGGAGAATGGAGCAGTGATGCTTTCTGTTCTAACTGAGAGTAATTATTTTGGTAGCAATCTGGATAATTTAGCGGAAATCAGGAAAATTGCACCCATACCATTATTAAGAAAAGATTTTATTTTAGATGAATATCAGGTTTTTGAATCTCGAGCTTTTGGTGCAGATCTTTTTTTGTTAATTGCGACTTGGCTTGATCAAAACTTGATGAGCGATTTGCTATCACTGGGGCATGAATTAAAAATGCCAGCTCTCATCGAAACTCATAACGAATGGGATATGGAAAAAGCATTTGCCGTCAACGCCAAATTGATCGGAATTAACAATCGTGATTTGACTAATGGTAAAACAGATTTAAATATAACTAGGCGTTTGGTCCCTATGGCCCTCGAAGAAAAAGACAAGGTACTAGTTTGCGAAAGTGGGATAAATGGTCGCAATGAGATTAAAGAGTTTGAAGAATTGGGTGTGGATGCATTTTTAATTGGAGAAAGCCTGATGACATCTCAAAATATTCCTGAAAAACTAAAAGAATTAATAGGTGATGGCGGTTCCTAATATGGAAGTAAAAGTTAAAATTTGTGGTATGACAAATCTTAACGATGCTTTATATGCTGTTGATAAAGGTGTAGATGCGTTGGGTTTTATTTTCTATAAAAAAAGTCCGCGCTCGGTTAACATGAAAATAGTCCGTGAAATTATTTCTAAATTACCACCGTTTGTTGATGCTGTAGGTGTATTTGTGAATGAGACACCTGAAAAGATAAACAAAATTGCAGATAGTTGTAATCTTGATAAAATTCAATTACATGGAGACGAATCACCTGCATTTTGCAAGAAAATTCGGCGCAGGGTAATTAAAGCTTTTCGAATAAAGGATTTTGAATCAGTTAAACAAATTTCTGATTATTCCGTCAGCAGCTTTCTTTTGGACACTTTCTCTGAAAATAATTATGGTGGGTCTGGAAAAATTTTTGATTGGAATTTAGCAAATCCCGCTAAAAAATTTGGGCCAATTATTCTGGCAGGTGGTTTGACCCCAAATAATGTAAAAAGGGCAATCCAAATTGTTAAACCTTATGGAGTGGATGTTTGTTCGGGACTTGAAAAATATCCAGGAATCAAAGACCATAAAAAAATACGTACCTTTTTAACAAATGCAAAGGCAGGGAGAAAAATATGAAAACCCATAAATTGCCCGATACCAAAGGCCATTATGGAAAATTTGGTGGCAAATATGTGATTGAAACCTTGATGCCGGCTTTGAAAGAGTTGCAAACTCTATACGAAGAAGCCAGCAAGGATCCCAAATTTCAAAATGACCTTGCTTATTATTTGAAACACTATGTCGGGCGACCGACACCCTTGTATTTTGCAGAAAAACTTACGAATCATCTGGGGGGCGCCAAGATTTATTTAAAGCGAGAAGATCTTACCCATACTGGGGCCCATAAAATAAATAATACTATTGGCAGCGCGTTGTTAACACTGAGAATGGGTAAAAAACGTGTTATCGCAGAAACTGGTGCAGGTCAGCATGGTGTCGCAACAGCCACTGCGGCTTCCTTGTTTGGTCTTAAATGCGATGTGTTCATGGGGGAGGAAGATATTAAGCGACAGGCCCTAAATGTTTTTCGAATGCGTTTGTTGGGTGCCAACGTTATTCCAGTTAGCAATGGGACAAGAACTTTAAAGGATGCAACCAGCGAAGCTATTAGAAATTGGATCACCACGGTTCAAGATACTCATTATATTATTGGTTCTGTTGTTGGGCCGCATCCCTATCCTATGATAGTTCGGGATTTTCAAAAAATTATTGGAGAAGAATCAACGCAGCAAATAATTGAAATGGAAGGAAAATTACCCGACCTATGTGTCGCTTGCGTAGGCGGTGGCAGTAACTCAATGGGTCTCTTTTACCCTTTCCTTGAAAAGGAAAATGTGAAGCTTATTGGTGTAGAGGCCGCTGGACTAGGAATAGATACAAATAAACATGGTGCCTCTCTTACAAAAGGATCTACGGGAATTCTTCATGGAATGATGAGTTATCTATTGCATGATAACGACGGACAAGTAACCGAAGCGCATTCTATATCAGCCGGTTTGGATTATCCAGGGGTCGGTTGCGAACATAGTTATCTGAAAGATTCGGGACGCGCAAATTATGTCACCATTAATGATGCAGAAGCCTTAGAAGGTTTTAAACTTTTATCGCATATGGAGGGTATTATCCC
>CAZMXD010000153.1:0-5056 GCA_964570185.1 uncultured Nitrospina sp.
GGAAGAAAGTAGCCCGCCTCCTTTCTTCAAAAGGAAAGCGCCCCGCCGTTACCGGAGCAGAAGGTTTCGTCGCCATTTGTCAAGGACGGTTGAAGTAATAATATTTTAACGTATTAATTATCCGGGAAATGGCGGGGCTACCGTATTTCCCGGTTTTTATTTTTTATTCCCCTTTTTTCTACTAATATAAATCACCTTTTTTAAATAACGCTTATTAATATGAAAGAAACAGAATCCGATCTTATTTGTGGAGTATACGGAGGGTCCATCCCAAAATACGCCCATGCTGGAGATGCTGGGGCCGATCTAAAGGCATCGGAAAGTATCATTATTCCAGCAAGAAATAGAGCTCTTGTTGCCACTGGTATTCGGCTGGAAATCCCAGAAGGACATGTCGGATTAATATGGCCCCGAAGCGGGCTGGCCGTTAAAAAGGCCATAGATAGTGGGGCTGGGGTAATCGATTCTCATTATCGCGGAGAAATCAAAATCCTTCTTTTCAATCATTCCGACCTCGATTTTCATATCGAATCAGGGGATCGCATCGCCCAAATCCTAATCCAAAAAGTCGAACGAGTTCAATTCCTGCCTGCCGACAAGCTCAGCAAAACGGCTCGAAATAAAGGAGGATTCGGGTCTACCGGCAAATAAAATGGATACAAACTGGTCGCAGTTTATACTTGATTAATGAAGCATTTCCAAAAATAACATCAAAGCGGTTATCAACACCCCAAATCCAATTAGATTTTTTGAGTATGACTAGTTGATTCTTCCTCGTGTTCTTTGTGAATTAAATAGCTTCAATTTTTTCAATGATAAAATAAGATTTATAGAAAAAAGAAATAAACTTATGACCAGCCCTTAATAAATCGTTTATAATGCAGCCAGTTATATACTTGAGTTTGGGTTTCCAATGAGCAAAGATAAAACAAAAAATCCTAAAGAACCAGGAACATACAAAATAGTTAGGGTGCAACCTACTCCAAATCCAGATGCGTTTCAATTTATCCTGAACGGGAAAGTAATTGGCGATGGCACCAAAACATTCGACTCACCTGAAGATGCCGGGAACGATGTTTTAGCAAAAGCCTTATTCGAAATTTTTGGTGTGCAAAGTGTTTACTTAAAAGAAAGTTTTGTAACCATTACCAAGTCCAATACTGTAGGCTGGCATACTTT
The DNA here is from genome assembly GCA_964570185.1 of uncultured Nitrospina sp. Taxonomy (GTDB): domain Bacteria; phylum Nitrospinota; class Nitrospinia; order Nitrospinales; family VA-1; genus UBA8687. The sequence continues at coordinate 1,180 of CAZMXD010000153.1, forward strand.
GATGGAAAAAACAGGGCATACTATCGAAGAACATTTAAGTTTTTATGAAACAGGTGATGAACCTGAACATGCAGAAGACGTACATCCGATTCTTGAAGCTTTCAAAAAAGAAGAGTTCTTCAATTACGACGGTAATAAACAAACGGAAGTGGTAAATGCTCTTCTCGATATCGCTATTAGACCAGCTCTTGCAAATGATGGTGGTGGCATCAATATCCTTGCCATAGATGGTAAACAAATCAAAATTCATTATCAGGGCGCCTGCGGTAGTTGTCCCAGTTCCACCACAGGAACTTTACAATATATCGAACAATTCCTCAAAGAAGCAATCAGTCCAGAGCTCGAAGTTCAGGCCAACTAACCTGCTAACCATAGGATTTGGCTTTTTTTGTTGTATCCTCCACTCGACTCCCGATTCTCGGGGATAGCAATTGATAAATACTTGTAGAGCAAAAGTTTGTTTTTTCTAATAAACAGTTTACTATCAACCCATATCTTGCAAATTATATGCTTGAAGATAGGCAACTTCTTTCTTACATCATCATGAGTATCGGAAGGGTTAAGGTTATCGAGTCCTGTTGGATTAATTCGTATAAAACACCCTTCCCTATGATGACACCTTCCTTGGTAAAAAATAATTTAAATATCTATTTACGTAAAACCATTTTTAATTGGAAAATCAAGTGCTGTAGTTAAAAATATATTCCAATGCGGTTATAGGGTCTGGAGTGATCACAAACATGCTGCGGATGCTTTCTTTCGCAAATTTTTGCTCAATCATTACATTGAAGGTTTCCTTGAGGTTGTCATAGAACCCTTCTGAGTTAATGAACACCAATGGCTTGTCGGTTAAATTGAGTTGCCGCATGGATAGAATTTCCATTGCTTCTTCTAAGGTACCTACACCACCAGGTAAAACAATAAAGGCATCGCTCCTCTCATCCATTTCAGCTTTTCTCTCACGCATACCTTTAGTTACGATTAACTGATCCGCATCAAGGTATGCAAGGTCTTTGGATCTGAAAAATTCAGGTAGAATACCGATGACGTTTCCTTTCTCTTCATGCGCACCCCTTGCAACACAACCCATTAAACCAATATATGCGCCACCGTAAACCAGATCTATGCCCTTCTTCCCTATTTCACGCCCCAATTCCTTTGCAACTTTTTTGTAGCTGTTATCTACTGATTCACTGGAACCACAAAAAACGCAAATGGATTTTATTTTATTCATATTATCGTAAATTTTTTTCCAATTCTACCATTCTTAATGGAGGGAGTAAAAGCTCCTCTTAACTTATTTAAGAAAGTTATTAATACTCAGGTCTATTCTAAAAATAGTCAAATAACATTAACAAAATACTTTTTTATTTTCCTCAATCTTCTTCATTATCAAAATAAAGATTTTTATATTCATTAATGGCATAACGGTCGGTCATTCCTGAAATGTAGTCACAAATTCTACGTTCTAGCGTTCCTAGAACTTCGTTTTTTAATACTGATTCGGGAAGCAATCCCGGCATTTTTATATAGGCTTCGAAAATCCCATCTAGAGTCAACCCAGCTTTAAATTCCATTCGTAATACTTTACGGTGTGAATACATATTTTTATGTAAAAACTTTTTCAGTTCCTTATTTTTCTCGGCAACTTCTTTTCCAAAGGTTGCCATGCGGATAGGTGCACGTCGGACTTCGTCAACATTTTTTAAATTATACTTTTCAATATTTTTTGAAGTTGCGTTAAGAAGATCGGTGACCAATTCATTGATTATGCCTCGTACCACCTGATATTTTTTTAATTTAAAATCAAGTCCGGAATACTGTTGATCAAAACGATCTTCATTCTCTTTCCATAATGTGACTTTCCTAAGTTCCTCTAGGTCTAGCAGGTTTGATGTAATTCCATCATCCAAATCATGTGCGTTGTAGGCGATACCATCTGAAAAGTCTGTGATCTGTGCTTCTAAGGAAGGGTAAAGTACTCCCGTTGCGGAAGTGATAAGATTTTCTTCATCCTTTGTGTGTTTAGATATTCCTTCAAGGACTTCCCAGGTTAAATTAAGTCCATCAAATTCCGGATATCTTTTTTCCAGTAGCTTAACGATTCGCAGGCTTTGCCTGTTGTGTTCGAAACCACCATGGCCTTTCATCAACTGGTTTAAAACATTTTGTCCTGTATGACCAAAGGGAGGATGCCCCAAATCATGCGAAAGTGCTACTGACTCTGCTAGGTCTTCATTTAACCGCAGGGATTTACAAATGGAGCGTGCGATCTGGGCCACTTCCAAAGAGTGTGTAAGGCGCGTTCGGTAATAGTCCCCTTCATGATAAACAAACACCTGAGTTTTATACTCAAGTCTTCTAAATGCAGAAGTATGAATAATTCGATCACGGTCTCTTTGGAATCTAGAACGATATGGGTGCTCCTCTTCTGCATGCTTTCTACCCTGACTCTCTCCACTTTTCACCGCATAAGGAGCTAGGGTGCTTGACTCAAGTTTTTCAAGATCAGTCCGTTTGATCAAATTTATATCCAATTTATGGTTAAAAGAGGGGGGCAGCTACAGTAAAACTTAAATTTCAATCATGACTTTATTTCGTCCATGAATGAATCCCAATCATTTTCTTCAACTTCTTTTTGCGAGATAGGACCGAGAATATGGAATTTTTCTTTTTCTTCTGCATTTAAGCAAAATTCCTTTAAGGAATCGCTCTGATAGGCTTCTATTAGAGAGGGCTTTTCTTGGAACTCCCTACCTCTGTCTGATTTCCTATACTGCGAATTTGAAATCAAGTTTAAAGAATCTAAAATCTCATTGAAGTTTTTTAATATTGGTTCACTTTGAGGGCCGAATTCATTGTTAACTGACTTAAAGTATTCCCGATAGAGATCATAGTGGGTGAAACGGTAGTGGCTGATACGGTTTGCCTCAAGATAGTCTTCCGAAGCCAAGCGATACTGGCCTTCCCTAACATAAATTCTACCTCGGAAAACTCGGGCAAGAAAGTGGTTGGACTTTAAACTTATAACCATATTTAGGTTGAGCAAGGCAATGGCTTGATTGCTCTTTTTCAGGTGCAGTAAGGCCTGACTAAAATGTCTTCTCACTTCTGTGTCCCTATTCTCAACCAGTTTTAAAAAAGGTTCGAGAAGGTAAAATATGGCTTTCACAGTTTTAGAGTAAATAATATCCAATAAATGTTTGATTTTTTTCACCCTAAGCACCTTCACAATTCTAAGCCGCCGAGAAACCTCTCCACCTTTGAGGCAGGCTATACTCTAGTTATATGGATTGGACAATTCTAGCTAAATTCAAACAAATCGTCAACTACGGTAAAAATATTCACATCTTTTTCCTTCCAATCTTTTGTTTTTTATAGTTTTATAGAAATTACCCCTGCAAATAATATCGTTTTTTGATTTGTTATGAATTGCTATTTTTGAATACTTTTATCCTTGCATTTGCCAGATAGTCATTATTTTCCTTTAAACTAGAAAAAGTTGATTTAGCATGTGGTATTAAGTTTAAAAAATATTGGATTTTAAAGCCAAATTCTATTATAAGAGAACGTTCATGGTCGAGCATCGATCGGGGCAAAACCAGGTTTTGTTTTTCTTGCAAAACCAATTAATCCGATAAATTTATACCCCAAATCCTAATTTTCCCTCAGAATGGATTTAAAAGGCTCTATGTCTCTTTGAGACTAAGGGAAAATTTATTTTAATTATTTAGTTTAAATAGGCTATAGAGATTTTTTGTCTTTCATGACCAAAGCAGGAGATATGTTGTAATGGCCAGAAAATATAATTTCAGTGCGGGCCCAGCGATGTTACCAGAAGCCGTGTTAAAGCAGGCGCAAGAAGAATTGCCGGATT
>CAZMXD010000154.1:0-5052 GCA_964570185.1 uncultured Nitrospina sp.
CAATAGGCCTTTTTTCAACCGGAAGAGAACTAACTTCTTTGCCCTCTATCCAAATTTTTCCTTTGTTGGGAGTTTCAAAGCCAGCTATAAGTCGTAAAAGGGTAGATTTGCCGCAACCGCTTTGTCCTAAAAGCATAAATCTTTCTCCCTCTCTAATTTCAAGGGAAATGTCATTTAGAACAGTTTTTTCACCAAAGGATTTTGAAACTGATTCGAGCTTTAACATTTTAGTCGATTAAAAAGGAAACAGAGTTGCAACAAGAAGGCATTTTATATAAATTCTCTAAGGAATTATACATTGATTCTAGGGAGAGAATATGCGGGTTTTAGTTATTGGGGGTGGTGGACGCGAACATGCATTAGTCTGGAAGATAAAACAGAGCCCCAAAGTAGAAGAAATTTTTTGCGCACCTGGTAATGCAGGAACAAATGAAATTGCCGAAAACATTCCCATAGCGGCAGACGATATAGAAGGCTTGTTACATTTTGCCCTGAACAAAGAAATTGGGTTGACCGTGGTTGGCCCCGAGCAACCTCTTGTAATGGGGATTGTGGATCGATTTGAGGTAAAGGGGCTGCGTATTTTTGGCCCCAATGCGAGTGCGGCAGAGTTAGAAGGCAGCAAATCTTTTTCAAAAGATATTATGAAAAAATATGGGCTTCCTACTGCAGAATATAAAATTTTCACCTCTGCCGAAAGTGCCTCAAAATATATTAAAAACAAAAACTGTCCACTCGTTATTAAAGCCGATGGGCTTGCTGCGGGTAAGGGGGTGTTGATATGCCAATCTTCCGAAGAGGCACTTGCTGCTGTCGATAAAATTATGAGACAGAGGTTCTTTGGAAAAGCTGGTGACCAAATTGTTGTCGAAGAATTTCTTGAAGGACAAGAAATTTCGGTATTGGCTTTTAGCGATGGGAAAACGGTTTTGCTGATGGATTCGGCTCAAGACCATAAAGCGGTTTATGATGGAGATAAGGGGCCTAATACGGGAGGCATGGGCGCCTATTCACCAGCACTGGTTTTTACCGAATTAATGCAGCAAAAAGTTCGCGATAAAATCATGCTGCCTATGGTTCGAGCCATGCAGCAGGAAGGCCGAATTTATAAAGGAATTCTTTATGCTGGTTTGATGTTGACTAAAACTGGTCCCCAAATTCTGGAGTTCAATGCCCGTTTTGGTGACCCGGAAACTCAGCCACTCATGGTTCGAATGAATAGCGACATTATTCCTATATTCGAGGCTTGTATTGACGGAAATCTTGACCTTTACCCGGTAAATTGGAAAAAGGAAACGTCGGTTTGTGTAGTAATGGCTGCGGCAGGGTACCCGACTGCTTATCAAAAAGGAGAAATTATTTCAGGATTGACAAATGCAAACTCTGTTCCTGGAGTGGTAGTATTCCATGCAGGAACCAAAGAACAAAATGGAAAAGTAATAACCAATGGCGGAAGGGTTCTAGGCGTGACCGCTACTGGGGAAAACAAAGACAGTGCCATCGAAAGGGCATATGATGCTGTTGGTAAAGTTAATTGGAAAGGTATTCACTATAGAAAGGATATTGGTTCCCGACAGAGGAGTTAATTTTTTAAATTTAGAATAGAACGGGAAATCCCGGTTCCCTGGTTTTTAAATTTTTGCACAAGCGGAAAATCTCAAAACCTGAGAAACTCCCAACCCCGAAAGTATTAACCGGGATCTCCCTTTTTTCTTTTTATGCCTACTTTTTTCTTTTCAAGGTACAAATTCTTTTGGCATTCATGTGAGCAATATTTTGAATTGGGGTGCCGAGGATGAAATTCGGTATTACAAACCACGCATATCTTATTGTAGAATTTTGTCTCCTTATTTATTTCTACATTAGGTTCTTTAAAACTGTTGATAAAAGAGCTTATTTTTTTTGTTGAAGGTTGATTAAAAATTTCTTTTCCGGTTTTGGTTATTTGGCTTTCCTTCACTATTTTTTTAAGCTTGCCATTTTTATCGTAAACTTTGCATTCATACGCCATAGCCTGCCTACCTCTTCTAACGCAATCTAGCCTTATTAGTGTTTTATTAATCGAAAAATATTCCAGCCGGAATATCTATCGGTTTGTGCATGTTTTTCCGTATTAAAACGGAATACCTTTATCATGCAACTGGAAGTTTCTTTTTTACCTTTTGAATCAATATGCACTAGATGAGGACGGATTTTAATTATTGTTTCCTTTTCATTATTTAATGGCTTAATTTTCATTTTTACAAATTGATTTTCTGTTGTAAAAGAAGATTTAATAATTCCAAACCTTTGAGTCTCATCTGTTTGAGAGGTGTAAGTTACTTCTCTTTTGGTGAAAGACATTAATTTTAAATTCTTGTTGACAGGGTTATCGGCTATCCAATTTCCGGAAAGATTCTTTGGGCAACCAGCTTTAAGCCATTCTTCATCCTGCCATCCCAATGAATAAGCTGGGGAAATAAATATTTGAAAAAATCCCGTAAGGCTAAAAACTAAAGTAAAGATTAAATTTAAAACTAGGTTGCGTCTCTTGGTCAGGTCTTGGTCTTTATAAAGATATTTTTGTATGTACATTTTGTTACTTTTGCAAATTCAAATGGCGGATGTTTTAGTAAAACTTTTAATATGATCAGACAGAAGATTGGAAAAAACATCCAGATCATAAGGCCAAGCATAGTGAAAACTTATTTTTGTATGTTTAAGACGAAGAGCATCTACTTCTTCAGGTATTTCTTTTTCAGAGTGAGAACCTCCAGGAGTTATCATGGTGGTTATCAGGATGACTTCTGTAACATTTTCTTTTGCTAATTCATCAGCGGCTTGCTCAATTGATGGATAACAAAATTCGTTATAAGCGGTTTTCAAAATATAACCTTCTAATCGGGGAGCAAGATGATGGGCCAGTTTTTCTAGTCCGGATTTATAGGGATCCGACTCAGGGGTTCTTTCCCAGTTTCTGATTGTAGATTCCAACTCGACTTCCTTTGAAGTTATATCAGTACCTGTCCGCATCCTTTGTTTATGGATTTTCATAAAATCTTCAACAATTTCTTTGGGTATATCGCTCGGCAGTCCTCCATGCCCTATAAGAATTACGGCTTTTTTGTTATTTTCCATTTTGTCTCCATTGATCACAGGAATTGTGATCCCTTATATTTTGAAGCTATTGTTTTTAGTATTTTTTGTTAACCATAATATTAATTATAGGTAAAACTGTAACTTCATATAATTAATATTCTAGACAATATTTTAAATTTTACAACTAAAATTTAAACAAAATTTAGTTTTTTGTCTAAATTTTTAGAAATACTTTAAAAAACAAGGGGATACTTTAAAATTTTTCGAAAAAACCTTAAAAAAACCGTTTGATTATGCGGAGAGGGAATGGCCTTTATCTTACGTTTTAAAAAAACGCAACTTCTCATTGCTATGTTGCCTGAAAATTAAAGGTAGAAAAAGGTGTGAATAATAATTAATAAAGCCAACTTGGCGAGGGGCTAGATTATATTTATTTTATGATGCGAGAAATATTTTTTGTTTGCTTGAAAACCTAACGACTAATAGGTTGCAGAATTTTCCATGCTAGTCGAGTTGAGGTTCTTTGTTCTCGGTTTCTACATCTTCCATTTGTTTGTCGAAGAGTCGGCGGGCAAGGTACCAGCAACCCCAGGAAACAATAATAACAGTGCCTAATCCGATAGAAGACCACAACATCAAATTGTCGCTGGAAGATATTCCTCGAAGGAAGATGAATGCGCCAAGCGGAAGTGCCATTACAAATCCGAAGCAGGATAGCAACATTGAACTTCGTGCGTAATATTTGGGGCGTACATCGATATTCAATTCAGGAAGATATTTTTTGTTCTCGGGTAAGGCGGCATCAAGCAGCTCAATTTTACCTTCACATTTCGGGCAATATTGCCCGCCCCAAAAAGCATTTTTACATTGTAGACAAAACTTGACCATTTTTTAACGTGTGTTTTTTGGTTGGTCTTTAGATTACCTCATTTATAATAACGCTACAACTATTAGTCCCTTTTTCTTGATTAGCATTATGAAAGGTAAAAAAAAGGTCGTAATTTTAACGCATGGTGGAGCGGGGTCCGACTCTGCCCACTCTGATGGTACTGCGGTTGCCGGCCAAATTGGAATGATGGGACTGCAAACTGGCGAGTCAGTTCTGGACGCTGCTTGCAGTGCAGTCACAACACTTGAAGATGATAGCCGTTTCAATGCAGGGGTGGGTTCCCATCGCCGCATTGATGGAACGGTACAAATGGATGCGTCTTGCATGGATAGTTCTGGTAACTTCGGGGCCGTTGCCTCTTTGGAAGGTTTCAGGAATCCAGTCCAAGTTGCTCGCATAGTCAGCCAATCGGAATATCGTGTTTTGGCGGGAGCAGGTGCGGCAGAGTTTGCTTCTAACCAAGGCTGTAAAACGGTTTCTCAAGACGAAATTGCCAATACAGGAAAAGATTTTTCAACCACCGACACCGTGGGTTGCGTAATACGCGATGGTGATAGGTTTGCCGCGGCACTCAGTACAGGGGGTATCGATGATGCCATATCTGGCCGCGTGGGCGATGTTCCATTAATAGGCTGTGGCCTCTATGCAGGTTCCGAAGGTGCCGTGGCAGCCACAGGAGATGGAGAAGCAATTTTAATGCAGATGACAGCATTTCGCGCTTATCAACTTATCGAACAAGGTATGGACCCAAAATCCATCGTACCTGCGGCGATCGACTGGTTTAAAAAACCCACTGCTTTCGGGATCATAGTCGTAAGTAAATTAGGATTTGCAGGGGGAGCAAATGAATCTATGGCATGGACGGCAGCCGAAATAGAAATCCCGTTATAGGCATGAATAAATTAAATAAAAGCTAAAGACAAAGTAAGTATTAAAATTTTTTTGGAAATCCGCTCGATATAATACCTAGCCAATACACATTTTCAAATATATTGCTGATGCCTTTTTAATGGAACTAAAGGGGAGCTCGAGGAGCTATGATAGGGGCGCCGCCAAGGCCTTTCCACATCAGATAAAACAAGGTA
>CAZMXD010000155.1:0-5016 GCA_964570185.1 uncultured Nitrospina sp.
GGCCTGATCGAAGTCTTCATTTACGTCTTTAATCCCAAACTCCTCTCCCGCAACATCCGCCATACCTCCAAACCCCCATGTTGTGTTGATCAAGGTTCGAGCTATAACACGCCCTGACTTGTTTAAATCAAATTGTATAAGGGAACTAAGCAGTTTCACCGGAAAGAGAGCATTGTTAAACATATTCCTAATACCAATCCTCAAGTCTTCATGAAATATATCCCTGTAACCCCTCACAAAAGGCTCTACAGCATTATCATATAAAGATTCGTTCACCCCGAACATCCACCGGTTATATCCTTCAAATGGATCCGAGAGAATGGGAATATCTTTTTCATTGCCAGCAAAAGGGTCCTCCATATCCTCATATTCTTCAATTTTTTGAGGTGATCGTTTAGCACCTTGAGCGGTCTCAATTCCCTCGCGTATATTTTTTTCGAGCCTGATTGTTACGTCAGCGGTTTGCGCATAGACATTACTACTTGCGTCAGCAACAATAAGAGTGGATTTGTCTGCCCAGCATACTGAAATACCGTTTAATAAAAGAAAAAGCACCGCAATTAAGAACATTTTACCCGATCGCTCAACAGCTTTATTAAACATTTTTGCCCTTCTAAAAAAAACCAAATTTATCATTTACAAAAACTAAAATACGCAAAAAACGAGCAATTATAATACCAAATATTTTTATTTATTCATCCTAAAATTACAACTAAATGATGAATATTAGTAATAATGACATAAATCTCAGGAATCTCAAAACTAAGCATATTTATGCCAAATCATATTATATTTTTAGGCGCAAAGACTAAACTTTTCATGGAGTTTGGTTAGGCTCGGGAAAAGCCTTGGCTAATCTATCCAAAGAACCTTTTGGCACCAATATTTTTGCCGCCTGAGCCTTATGAACAGCTCGCCAAGCTTCTTTGTATCTATGCAGGTTATACAATACATCAATGCGCAAGGTATGTGCCGTGCTGTTTAAAAGGTGCAGCGACAAACTTTCGTCGAGTTTGGTTAAAGCTTCTTCATATTTTTTCAGCCCGTTTAAAGACGCGCCCCAATAAGCATAGGCATTGCTATGTTCAGGGTTAATTTCTAAAACGGTACGGTAGTGACTAATGGCTTCCCCATATTTTTTGTCCATCGCTAAGGTTAATCCCCAATAAAGGTGGGCCTTTGCATCGGTAGGGTCATTTTTAGCCGCTATTATAAAATGTTTGATGGCCTCTTCCGTATTTTTTAGTTTAACCAAAGAAATTCCCCACCAGGTATGAAGTTTTGCGTGTTCCGGAAACTCTTTTGCAACCTTTTTCGCCATGTCCGCCGCTTTCTGGTATTTTCCCATTGCATTCATTTCACGAATGGATTTGATCGGATCCACCTTAATTATTTGCTTCCCGGCATCTCGATTTTGCATTTCCTCAAGACGAGCTTCCGATTTCTTGGCAGCCTTTTCTTCGGCTATCATTGCATCTTCCATTTTATCTTTTGCGGAAAAATACAAAAAACCGATTACCGTAATTACTATGCAAAGATACCAAATTAATTTGATTTTTGTAGGCATCTAAAAACTTTCAAGTGTTCGGGATAATTGTTCTGGGGTAGGGACATAGACGTTTTATTAACAATATACTCAAAGTATACTCTAAATTTGGTGGTATCAAAGCTTCTTTAATAATTTTTCTGCCTTTTCAATCAACTGGCTCTGTAAATTCTTATTCCTGGTCAAGCTCAAGAAAGCCTCAAGGTGTCTTTTGGCTAAAGAGGGGTCGCTATTTTGGACTTGCACACCTAAATAGAAATGGGCAAGAGGATATTCCGGATTCCATTTCAGAGATTGTTCAAATTCTTCAATAGCGCGCCGGGCATCTTTCTTAAAAGCATAGGCCAATCCCATAAAAAGACTAATTTCATGATCTCCCTGATACCACTGCAGCGTATTCTGCAGCAAATCTATTGCTTTTTCAGATTGGCCTGAAAAAATATATAGCCTCGCCAAACTAATAGCGCCGAAAACATAAAATGGATTGGCATTGAGTGTATTTTTATAAGACTTTACGGCCTTTTCGGTCAGCTTTAAATCTTGATAAATATTACCCATATTCATATGCGCCAAAACATGCTGTGGTTCCAATAGTAGAACTTCTTTATAAGTAGACAAGGCTTGGGTTATATCTCCCACATTAAAGGCTGCCTCAGCGGTCTCCAAAAGTGTTGTGATTTGAGCCTTACGCCTTATTTCTTTAATTTGACTTTCAGATCTTTCCAACTTGGAAAGCCTGTTTATGATCTGGGCTTGGATATCGGGTGGAGTATTTTCAAATTTCACAAAACTCGATTCAAGCCTGATAAAAGGTTTCAACTGCCTGACTAACACATCTCTTTCATCTTTGTAAACGTATTCTGGAGAATTAAATTCCAATAATGAGTTGTCATCCGTGTGCAGAGCAACATTACTACTGAAATCCACAAGTTTGTCGCGTGACATAATCATCAAACTCATTAGGTCAGGCACATTTTTTATACCTATGTTTGCTAAATCTTTTCCCGCAACCCCATCAGATAAATACTTTTTCGTTTTTTCAAAAGACAATCCATATTCTTTTTCTGATCCTATTAATAAATAATCATCGCCGGCAATAGATTCCCACATCGTTACATAAGAAAATTTTTTCGTGAACGAATGAATAATGGATTTGAAATTATTTGGCGACATGTTCGTATGAACCCAAACACAGGCAAGTCCTCCTGGATTCAACCGATTTTTTAGCAATTCGAAGAAATCCACCGTAAACAAAGCCCCTACGCCAGATATCCAAGGATTGGAAGGTTCGGAAACAATCACATCGTAAGTATTTGTGGATAAAGCAATATGGTTTCGGCCATCTTCTAATAGCACGGTCAGTCTTTTATCATTAAGGGCTTTATGATTAAACGGATCAAAAAATCTTGATCCTTCAATAACCGCGGGCGAAATTTCTACAAGGTTAATTTCATCCAAGGGAAACTGTTCGACCGCGCCCAATGTAATTCCACTCCCCTGACCAATTACCAGCGCGGATTTTGGATTTGGATGAAAAAGCATAGGTAAATAACCTGATAAAAGCTGAGTTCTCATATCGAGACCAAGAGATGCGTCTGTTTTTCCATTTACTCGCAGAAAGATATTGCCAGAAGTCGAAAGCTCCGTAGTAACAGTTGTGTGCATTCCTTCTTTAAAAAAAAGTATTTTGTTTTTCTTTAGTTCGGCCTCCTTTAAATCTTCGATTCGATAAGGCATAAAGGAACCACTCGAAATAACAGATTTATCCCAGGGGTCCATATAGTTGGCAAAAAACGCGTAAAGAAAAAATACTCCCGGAAGAAAATACATTTTCCAGTTAAAACTTAGTTGCGATCCGAATGCCAGAAGGCAGATTCCCAAAAGGACATTTATAAAAACCGCGCTCAAAATTGTGGTCTGCAACCCTAATATGGGAATCAAAACAAAGCCGGCCAGAAAAGAACCCACTATTGTCCCAAATGTATTAAAGGCATAAGCACGACCTACATTTTTTCCAATGGTTTCCAACTTTGTTGCCAATATCTTGATGACAATCGGAAATTGGGCTCCCATAAAAAATGTCGGGATAAAAAGAAGCCCAAAAATGATAATGAAATTAGTGCCTTGCACTAACTCGAATTGCTGACCCCAGGTCTCATAAACCCATCGATTGACAAAAGGAATACCACCAAAAAGAGGGATAACTGATAGCGCGGAAAATCCTATTATTATTTGCGTTAAACCATAACCCCTTATAAAATCGCTGGCCTTCTCCAAAGTCCTTGAAGCAACCAGTGTTCCAAAAGCCAACCCTAAAATAAAAACGGTAAGAATAATACTGAAGGCATAAACAGATGATCCCATTAGTAAAGATAAAATCCTTGTCCAAGCCACCTGATAAACTAAAGCTGACAAACCGGCGATCGCAAAACTCAGGAGTATTAATAAATCTTGTTTTCTCAACGAAGAACTGACTAGATTTGGAGAAGGCCCGGATAATTTCGAACGATTCTTTAAAGGCGGTTTAAAAACCAAGAAAATGATTGCCGCAATACCAATATTTGTTGCGGCCACGGCACTTATCGTAGCCTGAACCCCCAGAAGCCGCATAAAAATAAAAGCGGATGACCATGCACCCAATACGGCGCCAAAAGTATTTGCGGCATACAAAGTACCAACATCTTTCCCAATATAGTTTTCATCTCGGGAAACAAACTTACTTAGAACAGGAAGAGTCGCGCCCATAAAAGTTGCCGGTATTAGTAATAGCGAAACGCAAACCAAAAATCTTACTAAACTGGCTTGGGTGTATGAGTCTCCAAGGGTAAGATAAATCCACTGAAATAAAGGAAAGGCAAGATCAATCAGAGAGGGGATGAGTAAACAATAAAAGCCTATTCCGGCTTCGAGGATGGCATAAGCTGCAAGAGGATTGAAAGCTCGATCGATAACTTTTCCTCCCAAAAAACTTCCTAATGCTAAACCTCCCATAAAGGCCGTCAAAACGGTAGCAATCGAATAATGGGTGTTACCCATAATCAGAGTGAGCAAACGGGTCCAAACGACTTCATAAATAAGGCCGGTAGCGCCTGAGACGAAAAAAAACAGGAAAATCCAGATTCGGGAAGGGGGTTTCAGCGGAGTTTCTCCATCCTGAACAAAAAGATCAACATGGTTCAGACTTGAATTTCAAAAACGACAATAATTAAAAAAAACTTAAAGGTCTTAAACATCACCCTTAATCGGGTTCTTATTTTTTATTCTCTTTTGAAACACCGCAACGAAAACCCAAAATACTATCTTTACGGCCCGGACTCGCGGCGAACCTTTTTGAAGTGCGAATATCTACGCTTCTCGCGTCCCATGAGCCGCCTTTGAAGACATGGTTTTTCCCGGTTTCGGGTCCCGTTGGATTCATAATGGGTGCTTTTTGGTAGTAAAATTGGTCGTAATAATCATTTACCCATTCA
>CAZMXD010000156.1:0-5011 GCA_964570185.1 uncultured Nitrospina sp.
GTAAAAACACGGGTATTTTTAATGCCACCATTTTTACGGATAGCATTTTGGGCTCGCACCATTGCTTGGTGGTCAGCTGAAATTCCTGCCATTTTCAGGGCCATATAAGATTCAACGGTAGAATTAATATCACACAACCCACCTTGAAAAAGCGGCCAACTGCCATCTTCCCGCTGCATATAAAGCAGGTAATTAACAATCTTTTCCTGTCTTTCAGTATCCAGCCGATTTGTCAAATGCATGAAGAAAATTAACTCTGCGGAAATAGTCACATTGGACTCTAATTCATCGACCCAATAACCCTGTTCATGCTGTCGAGATAGCAGATAATCCCGTGATATTTCGATAGAACGGCTTAACTCAACCAGATTAAAGTAGGTTTCATTATTTGCGCTAGAGGATTCTTCTCTTTCGAAAATTTTTTCCATATTTCCCATATATTTAGCTGATTACATCAAAATCTATCAAATGGTTTAAACTAACTCATTTTGGTCTATAAAGCAAAACCCACAATAAACAAAAGCACAAAACAAAACCCATTGACAATGCCAACAATCTCTTTTAGTATAGCTAGTTTGCGACGGCTGGGATTTAATACACAAAAGAAACTTATTTAATGAAAACAACATATTTTGCAAAATCTGGCGAAGTTGAGAAAAAATGGGTGGTTATCGATGCAACAAATCAGGTATTAGGGCGGGTTGCTAGCAAAGCTGCGGCAATAATTCGCGGAAAAACCAAACCAACTTTCACGCCACATACAGATACTGGCGACAACGTAATCATTATTAATGCCGCCAAGGTTAAACTAACGGGACAAAAATGGGACGATAAAATCTATTATCACCATACTGGTTGGCCAGGGGGAATAAAATCCGTCACCGCTAAGCAAGTTTTGGATAAAAAGCCTTCGGATTTATTAAAAAAAGCCATTTGCGGTATGTTACCCAAAAACAGATTGGGCCGCACTTTGAACAATAATTATCGAATATATGACACAGCTCAACATCCTCATGGGAGTCAGAATCCCGAAAGCGTAAATATTTAATTTCCTTTAAAGAAAAGACGGAGAGCAAAAAGGTTATGGAAGGCACGATCGAACGTTTTTATGCAACAGGCAAACGAAAAGAATCCATTGCGAAAGTATGGGTCCAAGCTGGCAAAGGAGAAATTATAGTTAATAATAAATCCCTTAAAGAATATTTTTGCCGCGAAAGCCTAGAATGCATTGTCAAGCATCCCCTGATTGCGACCGATACACTAGGATCGGTAAATATTAAAGCAACCGTTAAAGGGGGTGGACTTTCTGGTCAGTCAGGCGCTCTGCGTCTTGGAATTTCCAGAGCTCTCATTCTAACTAATTCTAGCCTGCGAGCACCTCTCAAAAAAGCTGGATTCCTTACGCGAGATTCAAGATCGGTAGAAAGAAAGAAGTACGGGCAACCTGGAGCACGTAAAAAATTCCAGTTTTCGAAGCGATAAACTGCAATTCCCCTGCGGTTTCCAGCCCGTACATAGGTTTTGCCAGCGTGCAAAGCTTGGCAGAAAAAGACACCTGTTTTTCTAAATTACCCTGTAAAATTATTCAAAGTAGAATCCTATCTTTAAATAGGAGCCTTTTATTATGATAAAAGTTGGCATTGCCGGAGCCAGCGGATACACCGGACTTGAATTGATTCGCCTTTTGGCAAATCACCCTGAAGTAGAGTTGTCCGTTTTGACTTCCGAAACATATAAAGAAAAATCTATTGCTGATGTGTTTCCATCCTTAAATGGAATCATCGATATTAATTTGCAGTCTCTCGATGTGGAAATTTTAAAATCCTGCGATGTGATTTTCTTGGCGCTTCCCCATACCATCGGCATGGATATACTTCCCGAGTTATTAAAGTCTAATTGCAAAGTTATAGACTTAAGTGCGGACTATCGTTTAAAAAAGGCAGATGCTTATTCTAAATGGTATTCGTTCACACACACACATCCGGAATTTTTGTCGCAGGTTATATATGGTCTTCCCGAATTGCATCGCGAAAAAATAAAAAGCGCGCAAGGGGTAGCCAACCCTGGTTGCTATCCCACAAGTGTGATCCTTGCTATTGCTCCCTTACTGAAAACAGATTGGGTAGACTTAGAAAGCATTGTTTCTGACAGTAAATCAGGAATATCTGGTGCCGGGCGTAAAACTTCCATCACCACCCAGTTCTCTGAAGCAAATGAAGGAGTTACTCCATATGGTCTGGCTAGCCACCGTCATACTCCCGAAATAGAACAAGAGCTTTCAAACCTGGTTGGCAAACCGATTAAAATTAGTTTTTCTCCGCACCTCATTCCCATGAGCCGCGGAATGTTAAGCACAATCTATATTAATTTAAACGATAAACTTAAAGACGAAAATCTAATTGAACATTATGAAAATTTCTATAGCAATGAGCTTTTCGTTAGAGTCCTTGACAAAGGTAATTTTGCGAGTACTCATTTTGTATCAGGGTCTAATTTCTGTGATATTGGAATCAAGGTCGATAGCAGAGTCAATCGGTTGGTTATCACAAGTGCAATAGACAATTTGATCAAGGGTGCTTCGGGGCAGGCTATTCAAAACATGAACATCATGTTGGGCTTTGGAGAAGCAACAGGTCTTAGATCTCCAGGAATGTTTCCATAGAGAAAAATGAAACAATTAAAAAACCGAAATCCTTCCGTTCCGGGTTTTAAAGCGGCTGGATTGAACTGCGGAATAAAAGATAATTATATTAAAGACTTGGCTCTCATTGTTTCGGAGGTTTCCGCTAACGCCGCAGCTGTGTTCACTAAAAATCGAGTGGTGTCCCCTAGTGTAACCTGGAGCCAAAACGCAATTACAAAATCCGGTAGGTGCCGTGCTGTTATCGTTAATAGTGGTAATGCCAATGCGGTGTCAGGCTCTAAAGGGTTGAAAGATTGCGATGAAATTACTAAAAAAGTGGCTGGGCAACTTAGTGTTTCACAACAAGAAGTTTTAATAGCTTCTACAGGAATTATTGGCGTACCACTTCCTTCCGCAAAAATTTTAAAAGCCACTCCAAAACTGGTTAACCAATTAGGCTCTTCAGCTAAAAACTGGAAGGATGCATCCGAAGCCATTTTGACGACCGATACGGTGTCTAAATCTGATCGTATAAGTTATACCTTCAAGAATCAGCGCATTATAATTGGCGGAATTACCAAAGGGTCAGGGATGATTCATCCCAAAATGGCAACCATGCTTGGATTTTTGTTCACGGATGCCGCCATCGACACAAAAACTCTTAAATTGGCATTGAAAGAAGCAACTAATCGTTCATTTAATCGTATAACAGTGGATGGAGACAACAGCACCAATGATTGCGTTATAATCCTTGCGAATGGCAAGGCAAAAAACGCAACTATCAAAATAGGAACTCCTGCATACCGGGAATTTTTAAAAACCCTAACAAAATTATGTAAAAATCTAGCATCTAAAATTATTACCGATGGAGAAGGAGCTACAAAATTTGTAACAGTAAAGGTTCAGGGAGGCAAAACACGTAAGCAGGCTTACCAGATTGCCAACTCAATAGCAACTTCTTCATTGGTAAAAACTGCATTATTTGGGGAAGACCCAAACTGGGGTCGCATTTTTTGTGCGGTTGGGAATGCTGGAGTGCCCTTTAATCCTGATAAGGTTGATATTTTATTAAATAAGAACCTAATTTTAAAAAATGGTAGCCCTACAAAACTATCATCCAAGAAACTTGAAAAAGCAATGAAACAATACAAAATTGATATCACCATTAATTTAAAGTGCGGAAAAGAATGGGAAGAAGTATTGACCTGCGATCTATCTTACGACTATATAAAAATAAATGCGGAATATACTACGTAGCTTGGTAAAATCTTTATCAGAAAATTTTGAATCTATATATCTGATGTATTTTTCATTTAATTTAAACCCATTTAAACTGTTTTAAAATGGCTGTAAGAAACATTAAGAATTGTTTCGATCCGGTATTAAGAAAACAATGTGAGGTCGTCGAAAATATTGACGGAAAATTGGTCACATTGTCTGAAGACATGATTGAAACTACACTTGCGGCTCCAGGTATTGGCCTTGCGGCAAACCAGATAGGAATACCCTGGCGAATTTTTGTGGTTAATATGGGATTCGAAACAGAAAACGATAACCTAATCACTTTAATTAATCCAGAAATTACCGCTATAGAAGGAAGCGAACTCGGAGAAGAAGGTTGTTTGAGTATCCCCGATGTTGTCGCAAAAGTGAATCGTGCTACCCAGGTCGAATTAAAAGCAGTTGATCTGAATGGAAAGGATGTGCGCTATGAAGCCACGGGTTTTCTCGCGCGAGCCATTCAGCATGAAATGGATCATTTAAACGGTATTTTATTTTGGGATAGCCTGGGAAAAATAAAAAGGGATATCCTTAAAAGAAAATTTAAAAAGAAACTCAAAGAGCAGGGTGAATGAACATAGTTTTTATGGGAACCCCAGAGTTCGCTCTTCCAACATTAGAAAAAATCTATCACTCCTCGCATTCCATTTTATCTGTTGTGACCCAACCGGACCGACCTAAAGGCCGAGGTCAAAAAAAGTTCGCTTCCCCCATAAAAATTTTTGCTACTAATAATAATATTCCATTACTTCAACCTGAAAACGTTAATACGCAAGAGTTTATAGAATTATTATTAAAAAACCGCCCCGACTACATTATTGTGGTTGCATTCGGTCAGATTCTTCGTGAAGATCTCTTAAAGGTACCCTTACAATTTTGCATCAACTTGCACTCTTCTCTATTACCTAAATACAGAGGAGCGGCTCCCATTAACCGAGCCATTCTTAATGGAGACACTATTTCCGGAGTTACTACCATGATTATGGATAAAGGAATGGACACAGGGGACATATTACTGACTCAAGAGATTTCAATTGAACAAAGTGACGATGCAAAATCCCTCCACGATAATTTATCAAAAAGTGGTGGTGATTTAATTATTAAGAC
>CAZMXD010000157.1:0-5011 GCA_964570185.1 uncultured Nitrospina sp.
ATATGTCTAAAGAAAGCATCCCGGTTGTCCCTGCTGCCCACTACATGTGTGGCGGATTAGTAGTGGATGTCAATGGACAAACCAACATCAAACGGTTGTTCGCTAGCGGCGAGGTTTGTTTTTCCGGATTGCATGGCGCGAACCGGCTGGCTTCCAATTCATTATTGGAAGGCTTGGTGCTCTCGCATCGAGCTGTCGATAAAGCGGTAGGATTGCTAAAAGAATCTAAAACTTCAAGAAACCAGTTGGACAGAATTCCGGAATGGGATCCTGGAAATGCCGTCGATAGTGATGAGTCCGTCGTAGTTTCGCATAACTGGGATGAGATACGTCGGTTGATGTGGAATTATGTTGGCATCGTTCGTTCAGACAAGCGTTTGAAACGCGCTGAGCGTCGTATTCAACTGCTTCTAGAAGAAATTCAAGAATATTACTGGAACTTTAAAATTACCAAAGATACTTTGGAACTAAGAAACATTGCTATCACCGCGCAATTGATTATTCAAGGTGCATTGTCGAGAAAAGAAAGCCGAGGTCTGCATTTTAATCTCGATCATTTAAATACGGACGATGAAAACTGGAAATGCGATAATATTTTTCAGGACTCCGCCCGCAGATTGATAACCCCGATTAACCCGAGAATAGTGACTCATGAGTGAAGATAAAACAGCACATGTATTGATTAGAGATTTTTTTGGTGTGGTTGCACTGGCCTTCACAGTTTTTGGACTTATGGCGCTGATGACTTTTTCATCCACCGACCCCACCTTCAATAAAAGTGTTTCGGAAGGGAATGTCATCAATTCGGGTGGCTTGGTGGGTGCCTATCTTGCAGATGGCCTTGTTATTATTTTTGGTAGCGGCTCCTTTTTTGTCCCAGTCATTACAGCTGTTATAGGTTGGATATTGATCCGCGGTAAACAGGCACAAAACTGGTCATTGATCCTAGGTTCGGGGGTTTTATTTCTGGTCGGCCTTTGTTCTTTACTGGCGATACAATTTGAAGCTGATCCGTTTTTTGGAAAGGTTATTCCAGCGGGTGGTTTAATTGGTGATTTATCAGGCGGGTTTCTGGTTACCTGGTTGAACCCATCAGGAGCAGTTTTAACCCTTCTTACATTAATTTTCATTTCATTTATGGTAATGACTCGTCTTGAGGTAAATACCTTTGTAGAGACGTTGGGAAAAATTTTTTCGGTGGCGGGTTCTGGTTTATGTTTGACTATCAATGGCATCAAAGTGGTTGCCTTGAAAACTTTCCAGGCTATGATAAGAATTTTTAAAGTAATGAAGACAGCTTTTGAAAAATTACATATCGTGCGTGCTGGATTAGTTAAAACCAAGAAGGCAGAAAGCGATCCGGTAATTGTTACCCGAACTAGACCTGAACCCTTGGTTATTGAACGTAAGGATAAACCTGATAAAAAGAAAAAAGAAGAAAAACCCGAATTCGTCGCGCAAGACCATTTTTCTTTTATGGGCAACTCTGATAACTACGAGGTTCCACCTTTAACTTTGTTGAATACTGTGCCCACTGATTTAGGCACGGATGTTGAAAAGGCCCGTAGCGAAATTTTAGCAAGTAGCGCCATTTTGGAAAAGAAGTTATTGGATTTTGGCATTGAAGGTCGGGTTGTTCAGGTTTTGCCTGGTCCGGTTATCACTTTATTTGAATACGAACCGGCACCAGGCGTAAAAGTCAGTCGAATCGTTTCGCTAGCAGATGACCTCGCTTTGGCAATGCGTTGTGTTGGATTACGTATCCTTGCGCCTGTTCCAGGTAAACCAGTTGTCGGCATAGAAATTCCCAATCTTCGACGCGAGACAATTTATTTTAAAGACGTAATAGAATCGGACGTCTTTCAACAATCTGATTCCAAATTAAATTTGGCAATCGGCAAAGATATAACGGGAGAGCCGGCGGTTCAGGACCTTGCGAAAACACCGCATTTACTAATGGCGGGTTCTACAGGATCCGGGAAAAGTGTTGGACTCAATTCCATGATTTGCAGCATCCTGCTCAATGCTACTCCCGATGAAGTTAAGATGATAATGATTGATCCGAAAATGTTGGAGCTCTCTGTTTACGATGGCATTCCCCACCTAATCGCTCCAGTGGTTACAAATCCTAAGAAAGCGGCCGCAGCACTGCAATGGGCAGTTACCGAAATGGAAACACGCTATAAAATGATGGCCGAACGGGGAGTTAGAAATATAAGCGGTTTTAATGATCTTGCTGAAAAATTGCAAAAAGAATATGAAATAGAGTTGAAAAAACGTGAAAAAACAAACAAAGGTATAAAACCTGTTGATGAAAAAAATGAAGATCAAGAAGAGAATCAGATTCCTGAACCTCCCGCAAAACTCCCTTATATAGTAGTCCTTATTGATGAATTGGCAGACTTAATGATGGTTGCTTCAAAAGGAGTTGAAGATTGTTTGACCCGCCTTGCGCAAATGGCCCGCGCGGCAGGTATTCATTTAATTGTTGCCACGCAACGACCCTCAGTGGATGTATTGACTGGAATCATTAAAACCAATTTCCCAACACGAATGTCTTATAAGGTTACCTCAAGAGTGGATTCCAGAACGATCCTTGATGCGATGGGTGCTGACAAATTGTTAGGCCGAGGGGACATGTTATTTCTGCCACCGGGATCCTCTAGCTTGCTAAGGTTGCATGGGGTAATGGTGAGTGATGAAGAAATTGCGAGAATCGTGAGTTTTATTAAGAAGCAGGCTAAACCTATTTACGAGGAAGATATTTTTCAATCCGTCACTATTGATACCAAGGATGAAGAGGAAGAGCAGGATATGGATGAGAAGTATGATGAGGCATTAGCTATTGTTGCGAAAGACAGGCAAGCTTCTATTTCATATATCCAAAGACGGTTGAGGATAGGATACAATAGGGCGGCACGAATCATAGAAACCATGGAGAGAGAAGGAGTGGTGGGTCCTTCTGATGGAGTTAAACCTCGTGAAGTCTATGTCAGCCCGATCGAAATTGAATAGCACCAGTTTAAGGATAAGAATATTAACAGTTTTAACCCTCCTAATTTTTTACCATTTTGCCTGCTACAGTAAAGCCTCTAAATTTTCGTTTGTTCCAAATAAGTTTCGCTAGTTCCCGTCCTATGCAAGAAGAAATTTCTTCCGAAGACAAACTTTTATTTTTATTTATGGGTGCCAGTAACCTCGCTCGGGGTTACTCCCTGCTCACCCGCTATCTTTCTAGATGTTTGGGAGTCAAAAACATAGAATTCCTAAATGCATTGGGGCCGGGACGTGGATTTTATGCAAAAGGTGGGATGTTTAATTTTATTTACCCACCTATTCAAGACTGTCAGGTGATAGAAGCAGCCGAGAAAAAAACAAAAAATAAACAGGTAGTTTTGATTACAGATCTTGGTAACGACCTTATGTATGGGGTGACAGCCGATGAGCTCATCGAATGTTTGGACACGCTAATAAATCGAATGTTGAAATGGAATGCAGACATATTTTTAACCTCGATCCATATAAATATGAAAAAAGATATCAGCCGAAGAACATTTTATATTTTAAGATTTATATTCTACCCAAACAGTAAAATGAACTATGAAGAAACAGATTCGCTCATAATAAAAGTGAATGATTATTTAGAGGAGAAAACACGTAATAATAAAAAGGTGCATTTAATTACAGGAATGGAATCATATATGGGTTCAGACAAAATTCATTATAGTTTGTTAAAAATGCATAAGGCTTGGTCAAAAGTAACTGATGAATTTTTTTGGACTTTGAATGTTCCTTTAACAAAAAAACTAGAATTAACCGATGGGATTATATCCGTTCTTGCGAATCTTAAGCGTTTAGTTTTCTGCGATATACTTGGGTGGGATAAAAAAAGCCGAGATTTTTTTTAAAAAGAGTATTGCTCTGTGTGGTGTCTAAATTATTAAAAAGCAATTTGTGAGAATCAAGGTCCAATAAAATTATGGGACATATTTTGGCGATCTTACGTTTGTTTACTTATATAGGTATCTTTATCATTTTCGTCTTGATAGGGATTACAGTCCACATTTTATTCTTCTTATCCGATTCAAAACGTTTCAAATGGATCTCATTTTTTACTCACTATTGGGCCAAAATAACTTGCTGGATATTAAACTTTCGATTTGAAATTCATGGAGAAAAAAGTCACAGATCAGGGTCATTGATTGTCGCTAATCATGTGGGCACTCCAGACGTATTTATTTTGGGTGCTTTTACTAAGGGGTTTTTCGTTTCAAAAGCAGAAATTTCAGATTGGCCTTTTTTTAATTTTTTGGCATGGTTGGGAATGACCATATTTGCCGACAGAAAAAATAAGAGGCAGGTAGGAGCCATTATAAAGAAAATGGAAACAAGGTTGAATTCTAATTGTTCAGTGATAATATTCCCAGAGGCTCAGGCAACAGATGGTACAGATGTAATTCCCTTTAAGTCGGCAGTCTTTGAGTCGGCGGTTCGCGCTCAGGCTCCGGTGATTCCTGTGACTATAAAATATCATGATGGCAATCAACCTACCATCGCATATTATGGTGACTCTTTTTTCAAACATATGTTAACGTTATTAAAAACTCCCAGGCTCTGTGCTACGGTTTTTGTCCTGCCGGCAATTGTAGCCGGAACGGATCGCAGCCAATTAGCAAGAAGCAGTTTTAATGCCGTGCGTGATTGTTATCGAGATGTAATTTAAAAAATAAAAGAAATATCTTCTCATGGATTTTAAGAAAAAAATAATAGACCATGGTAAAATTTCGACAACTTAAACTTTTAAAGGCATAAAAATGATCCATCCTTTTAAAGGTACTAAACCCGAGATAGACGAATCCGCCTTGGTGGTAGATAGTGCGCAGATCATAGGCGATGTGAAAATTGGTGAAGAGAGTAGTGTTTGGTTTAACGCTGTCATTCGAGGCGATGTAAATTATATTCGTGTTGGAAAACGAACAAATATTCAGGATGGTTGTGTTTTACATGTTGC
>CAZMXD010000158.1:0-5004 GCA_964570185.1 uncultured Nitrospina sp.
ATTTTAAAAAGCATGTCTGGGAAAACCATCGAGGTTCTCAATACAGATGCCGAAGGTCGATTAGTGCTTGCCGATGCGTTGACCTACGCACAGCGTTATAAACCAAAAGAAGTAATTGATCTGGCAACTCTTACTGGTGCCGTTTTGCATGCGCTTGGACATCAGGCTGCTGCCGTTGTTGGCAACAATTCTGCAATGATTCAAAAACTAAAAGACGCTGGCAACTCAACAGGGGAACGTGTTTGGGAATTGCCACTTTGGGAAGAGTATGAAAAAGCAACTAAAAGCGATATCGCAGATCTTAAAAATATTGCATCTCCAGGTGTTGGTGCGGGAACCATAATGGGAGCCGCATTTCTAAAAGCCTTCGCAGGCGAACAACCATGGACCCATATCGATATAGCTGGAACCGCATGGGGATTCGATAGACCTTACACGAACAAAGGCGCATCTGGTTTTGGGGTGCGGCTATTGTTACGTTACTTTGAAAAAAGCCGTTAAAAAACCTCGAAAAACATGGGAAACAATTTCATTATTTTTCTGCATTTAATGGCAACTGCCGTTGCGATTGGCAGCTCAATATACAGTTTGTTGATTTACCTCCCTGCCGCCGAAAGAAATCAGAAAGAGCGTGACGAAAACTCTCCCTCTTACAAAATACTTGACCATCTGGCACCTACCGTGTTTGCAAGTTTGCTTGTTTTGGTAGGAACCGGGGTTTATTTCCTTCTTGTCAACTACACAGCACAGACAGGACTCAAGCCGGGTTATTACAATTTATTTGGAATAAAAATGATATTCGTAGCGGGCGCGTTTTTTGTCAGCATGTATTTGGCGTTCTCATTACGAGTTCAAATCTCAGATCTCGATCTCAACCCAAAAAATAAAGCACTTGTTCCAGCAATCATCGAAAAGATGATTTATCTCAGTCGTATGACGTTAGCCTTGATGACTATTGCTCTCTTTCTAGGTATCTGGCTAGCTCGCTTCTAATTAACACATAACCATAATTCTTGGTCGTTTTTATAAATAGCTCTAGAATAAAAATTTTTGGAGGACCTTACCATTAGTTGGGTTGCAATTTCTCTACTTTTATGTTTTTAAAAATGTTGTATTATTCTTAGTGGCAAGTGGTATTGCAGATAATGGTATTTTAAATTACCATGACCCTAAGAATCTTTTTGGAGCTTTTAAACATGACCCAAATAAACCAGCAGCCAGAATCAAAAAATAATCCTTCAGGACATGAGCCTGTTGAAAATATTGAAGCTGAAGAACAGCGGGTTTTCAAACCACAGAACGAATTACCTTTCCCGGCCGAAGTAGACCTCAATGAATTATTTCCAGAAGAGGATAAAAACCTCAACGAACTTTTCCCGGATGAAGAAACAAAACTGCTCTTAAAAAAGATGCAGAAAAATAAAAAAGACTTGCATATCATGACTGATCGTTTTCTGGAGGAGGATTGGAGTAGCGATGCGTTGGATACCTTCAACGGGAATGGGGAAGCAGAGATCCAAGATATGACTGAAGCACGAACCGAAGAAATTTAGAACAAAGATTAGTCTGCAAGCAGATTCTAATCCGTCGATCTTGTTAGATCGATCCTGCCCCATTTGCCACGGTTTATAAAAAACTTTGGTATAAATTTTTTAATTAATGAAAAAAAAATCAATAAAAAGAGCTTTGGTTCGTCCAGAGTTGAAACGATCCAGCTGGATTTACTTTTTATTTTTTTTCTCGGGTATTTCCAGTTTAATTTACCAAGTTGTCTGGACCAGAATGTTGACTCTGGTTTTTGGGCACACCATTTATTCTGTATCTTTGGTTTTATCGGCTTTTATGGCTGGTTTGGGTCTGGGTAGCTTTTTATGGGGAACCACAATTGATAAAGTTGGAAAGCCCCTATTAATCTATGGAAAAATTGAGATCCTGATTGGTTCGACAGCTTTATTTCTTTCCTTTTTATTTTCAAAGTTTTCTCCCATTTACGCTTGGTTTTATCATTGGTTGCCTGATTTCTTTTTTCAAACAGGCTTACTAAAAACAGCTTTAGCGTTTTCTTTAGTATTAATTCCTACTATTTTTATGGGAGCTACTCTTCCCATAATGGCCAAGTATTTTGTAACAGAAGAAACTCATACCGGAAAACAAGTAGGTTATTTATATTCTATTAATACTTTTGGAGCCGCAGCGGGTTGTTTATTGAGTGGATATTTTCTTATAGAATATTTGGGAGTTTTACAAACAGCTTTGCTGGCAGCATCTATAAATATTTTGATAGGAATTCTTTGTGTCCTGAGATTCAAAAAGTCCAAACCTGCAACCCCTATTGGTTGGGCAATTCCAAAGCCGGCACCACTTTCAATCCAAGTTGATAAAGGAAATATTATCTGGGTTACCACAAGTTTTGTTTGTGGTTTTACGGCCTTGGCTTATGAGGTGGTTTGGACAAGGATTTTGGTATTTGGCATAGGCAGTACCGTTTATTCTTTTAGCCTTATGTTGGCTAATTTCCTTTTTGGAATCACTGTTGGGGGATTATTAATTGTTCCTTTTTTTAAAAGAAATTTTGATTTTCGTATCCTTTTGACCCTGTTCCAGTTTGGAATCGGACTTTACCTGCTTTTCAGTATTTATCAATCCAGTTGGATCCTTTCCTCTTTTATCCGGGGTTTTAATTGGCTGGAGCCTAACTTCTCCGAATTTTGGATTGATATGAGAAATGCTTCTGCTTTGATGTCGGTTCCCACCATCTTGTTTGGAATGAGTTTTCCTGTTTTGACTCATCTTGTGACTCGAGGATCAGAAAATATAGGAAGCTCTTTGGGTCTTATTTATAGCTTTAATACCCTGGGAGGTATTCTGGGTTCTCTTGTTGCAGGGTACCTTCTGTTACCAAACCTGGGATCTCAGCAAACTCTGGTTTTTTTGGCAATGTTGAATTTTTTAATAGGGTTTCTTCTTTTCGCAACCTCATCATATTTCACCGGATTAATTAGAAAAGTAGCGGCTCTTTCCGCATTCGGTTTGCTGCTATTAATGCTCCTTGATATGCCAGAAGATTTATTAAAAGATATTTTTATGCGAAATTCGAAAGGCAAACAAAACCCTGCAAACTTGATTTATTTGAATGAAGGGTTAACAACTACCGTTGCGGTTTTTAATGATGATGATCATAATTTTGGAATAAAGCGCAAAAGTCTAATATTGAATGGGATCAATATGTCCGCTAACCATAGCAATTCGCGAAAATATATGACGCTATTGTCCTACATTCCTCTCTTACTTAATGAAAACCCTAAAGATGTCCTGGTAATTTGTTTTGGAACAGGTCTGACATCTGGTGCGGCGGGAGTTTATCCCGGAATTGATTCTGTAGATGCCGTAGATATTTCTCCCGGAGTTTTTAGTGCTGGACAACTTTTCAGCGACACGAATTATGATGCTGTTAACAATCCAAAAATTCATAAAATTGTTCAGGATGGGAGGAACCACCTATTAACAACGTCAAAAACCTATGATGTTATAACCGCAGAGCCTCCTCCACCAACCCAAGCAGGGGCTGTAAACCTATATACAAAAGAATATTATGAATTAACGAAAAAAGCTTTGAATCCAGGAGGCATTGTCAGTCAGTGGATACCTTTGCATAGCCAGACAAAAACGCATATATACGAGCACTTTCAAACCTTTCTTGACAGCTTTCCGTATGTAATGAGTTGGTATCCAGTAAAACAGGAGTTAATTTTAATAGGTTCAAATGATCCTATAAATCTTGACTTCAGGAAAATTGCAAAACGCTTGAAGCATCAGGCGGCAAATGAAGTAATGCAAAAAATTAGATTCGAAAATCCTTTTACTCTTTTAGGAAGCATTTGGTTTTTGAAAGATGAATTGGAAAATATGGCTTCAAAGCATAGTTTGATAACTGATAACAATCCTTCGCTAGAATTTTTTCATAGCTCATCAGATGTTATATCCAGAGAGGTTACTTATCAGTTTCTTAAAAATCGTGTTTCTTTTGATAAGGTATTTCCAAAAATAAAAAACCTAGCAAGCACTGACAAGGAAATATTCAAAAGTTTTTGGGATCAACGCATTAATGCAGAATATGCGGAAGATGTGTTCCAACTTGGAGTCAAATATGCAAACAAAAAAAACTTGAGAGGGGCCATTGAAAAATTTAAGGAAGCTGTAAAATTAAACCCTGGCTTTGTTTTGGCGCATTATTTTCTTGGAAATGCCTTAGCATCAATTGGAAATTATAAAAAGGCAGAAACTCATCTTAGGACTACCATTAGGCTGAAACCCGATTATGCTGAAGCCTATAACGATCTTGGAAATACACTGGTAGCGCAGGGAAATTTAGAGGATGCTCTGGTTCAATACACAATGGCAATTAAGATAAAGCCTGATTATTTTGAAGCTCATATTAATATTGGGATTTATTGGGACAATAAAGGCGAATTTGACAAGGCCCTCTCTCTATTTAAAAAGGCCATACAAATACAGCCCCAAAACGCGCACGGATATTTGACACTTGCTAACTCTTTTTATAACAATAAAAACTGGCGCGAAGCTATTAACAATTACCGCGTAGCGTTAAAACTTAAGCCAGAACTCACCCAAGCGAGAACAAATCTCGAGATAGTCCTTCGCAAAGTAGAAAACAAAAAATAATCAAAATATGAATTTTAATGAATGGAAACAGTTGGCTGAAGAGGGAAAGGCAGAAGCGCAATATAACTTGGGTCTAATGTACAGTTTGGGTAAGGATGTACCTAAGAATCATCCGGAAGCCATAAAATGGTATCTTCGCGCAGCCGAACAGGGTTTTGCCGAAGCTCAAACCAACCTTGGTTTGATGTATGGAAAAGGTCAGGGAGTAAAGCCAAATTTTAATGAAGCAGTTAAATGGTATCGGCTGGCAGCCGAGCAAGGATTGGCGCAGGCACAACATAATCTTGGTGTGATGTATGGTAGAGGACAAGGTGTGGCAAA
>CAZMXD010000159.1:0-5001 GCA_964570185.1 uncultured Nitrospina sp.
TGAGAAAAAAATCGAATGCCTATAAAGCTTACGGGAAAAGGGAAATAGAAGAAAGACATCGCCATCGCTATGAATTTAACAATATGTATCGCATACAGATGGAAGAGGCCGGACTAAAAATTAGCGGTTTGTCTCCGAATGGCAATCTTGTAGAAATTATCGAACTCGAGGATCATCCCTGGTTTTTGGCGGGCCAATTCCATCCTGAATTCAAGTCTTCTCCAATGCGGCCGCACCCCTTGTTTCGCGATTTTATTTCATCAGCCCTAAAACATCAAAAAGAAAACCATAAAGGCTAATGGTCCTTTACGGATAATTGTCTTTTTAGCGGTGTTCATTATTTCATCTTCAGTATGAAAAAACCGGTCGCCGGATTTTTTTCATCGTCTTTTCGCTTTAACATCTTTTTTAAAAATTCTTATTGAAAATTCATAAATAGTAATAAATATATCTATTATTTTATCTAAAGCTTTAAATGGTTTTTCCTTTTGCATTTTGTAACTGGAATAAACAACCGCGACCAATAAGATTATATTTGGAATCCATACGGATATATAAGAATCTAGTTTGCCAATTCTTCCCAGATTTTGAGTCATAATCAATGAGATATAGTAAAAAAGGATTACCAGTAATGTAATGCCGAAGCTCCCTGATTTTCCTGAGCGGCTGGATTTGACACCCAATGGCGCACCCAAAAAAGCGAATAATAGGCAAACAAAGGGAATGGAGAATTTCTTGCTTATTTCCACTTCAGCTCCGGATGTAGAAAGCCCATTCTTTTTTAGTTCTTTTATTTTTTCTTTTATCTTGGGCAGAGAAAGTTCCTTGTTGCCTGCTAAGGCTTTTCTTTCTAACTTTTCTGTCTCGGGTAAAGTAAGTGTGATGTCATAACGGTCAAAATTTAGTGTCTGGTAATTTCCTCTATCTTTACTCAATTTATGGATGGTTCCATTATTTAATTTTAATTGTATTTTTAATGTTTCCGGATTTGAATAGATTAACCCTTCGCTTGACGTGATGATTTTTGGGGATTCCTTCTGACTGGTTTGGGCAATGAAGACACCTTTTAATAAAGAATTCTGATGACGTTCTTTTACTACCAGAATCAGGTCTTTGAAGTCCTTATTAAAAACATTTGGTTTTATTTCAAAATTCGCCCGGTTTTTAATGATATCGTATATTAATATTTTGTATGATTGGTTTCCCCAGGGAATTGCCCAAAACATTATGATATTGGATAAAAAATAAGCAATGAACGCAAAGCAGGCTACAGGTTTCATAAGCTCTAAAAAACTCCAGTTGCTTGCTTTCATTGCTATCCATTCATTGTTTGCGGAAAACTGATTGAAAGTAACGACTGAAGCCAATAGGACACCCATTGGAATTGTTAGAGCGAGAAAGGCAGGTGAAATATAGGCCATCATCATTACCATTTCATAAAAGGTCACTCCCCGGTTCACGATCATCTCAGCCATGAATAAAAACTTATCCAGATATAGTATGGTAGTAAATGCGCCAGTACAGATGACAAAGAGCTTGAATAGTTCCTTAAAAATATATTTATCTATGGTTTTGAAAAACATGCGGGAAGAAAAACCTTTTTTGAAAAAACAAACATGGTAAGTATTAGGGGGAAAGTATGATCATTCCTTTTTACCAATGAATTTATTATACTACAATTTAGACGTGTTTACTTTTAACTCTTTCTTATGCCCGAAGTAATTCCCAAGCCTAATCACAAACGTTTGCCGGAATGGTTAAAGGCATCCCTTCCAAAGAATAA
Organism: uncultured Nitrospina sp.; assembly: GCA_964570185.1. Taxonomy (GTDB): domain Bacteria; phylum Nitrospinota; class Nitrospinia; order Nitrospinales; family VA-1; genus UBA8687. The sequence goes on from CAZMXD010000159.1 coordinate 1,784, forward strand.
AAAATTCTTTGAACTGAAATCGCTGGTTCAAAAATATAATTTGAATACGGTTTGTGAGTCCGCATCCTGTCCGAACATTGGTGAATGTTGGGACGCGGGGACACTTACATTTATGATTCTTGGCGACTCTTGTAGTCGTGCCTGTAAATTCTGTGATGTTGCTACCGGTAATTTACTTTCACCTAACCCTGATGAGCCCGCGCGGATCGCGGAAACCCTCTCTAAATTAAATCTTCGTTATGCGGTTATTACATCTGTTGACAGGGATGATTTGCCGGATGGCGGTGCAGAGCATTGGGTAAAGACAATTACAATGATCCGCACATTATGTCCGAGTATAAAAATCGAAACTTTAATTCCCGATTTTCAGGGTGATATGGGCCAAGTTGGTAAAATATGTGAAGCCAATCCTGATGTTCTTGCGCATAATTTGGAAACGGTGAAATCACTACAACAAAATATCCGTCCTCAATGCCGATATACTTGGTCTTTAGATACTCTGAAAACAGCTTCCTTAAGAAAAAATTTGATCGTAAAGAGCAGCCTTATGTTAGGACTTGGAGAAAAAGAAAGTGAAGTGATAAACGCAATGAAAGATTTGGTTGAATCAGGTTGCCAAATTCTTTCTTTAGGTCAGTACCTAAGGCCTTCCCCTCGACATACTGAGGTTATCGAATTCATTCATCCAGATCAATTTTTAAGATACAAACAAATAGGGGAGTCTTTGGGCTTGGCACATGTAGAGGCGGGCCCTCTTGTTCGCAGTTCTTATATGGCTGACCAGCAAGCTCGAGAGGTTGGTTTAGCATAGATAGAATTACGGGCTCTAATAGCAATTCATAAATTGCTATGAAGGAATCGAACCTTCAGTCTACTGATTAAGAGTCAGTTTTCACCTTCTAACTTGTTGGATTATAACATAGGTTTTTTAGTAATACCCCATCTATACCCCAAGCTGTAAATTCTATAACAATAAATTGACAGGGTTTGGTGTTGTAAAAAACTTTTATCCAGGCATTTCTATTTTTACGGGGCGCATAAAAAAACCGTTTGGAAAAGAGGAAGTATTTTTTCGTTTAAAAGTTAGACTGCTCAGGGTTATGCTTGGGGAGGGGGAGTGATTGGTTCCTACTGCAGACACATTACCATCAATGTCTGGTTTTTCGCGATCTCTGCTAACTGTTCTGTAGATTTCTCTTCTGTTCGTTCTGACTTCTTTGAAGGAAGCCCGCTTGATGTTAAAAACTGTCTGACCGTAGATGCCTTGATACCGAAGTTTACATTCTCTGGTAGAGAACCAATCGCCTTAGCCATCTTCAGTTTATCCAATTGAGATATAACAACACCGACTATATTTCCACTACTGTCATAGATCGGGCCACCACTGTTACCCGGTTGCACGGCAGCATCTAGTTGAAACTGTCCCGAATCATCCCCCGCTCCACGGGTAGCACTTACCACGCCTGTCGTAACTTTTATGGTGTTACTGAAAACATCACCAAATGGGTAACCAGCGACTAATACTTTTTCACCGAGATTCACATCTTGAGATCGTAACAACCCTTCAGACGCAAGTGGTACAACCACGATGCTGAGCTTTTGAATCAGCGATTTGCTTTCAGCCGAAGCCATCTCAAGAGTAGATAGTTTTAACAAGGCAAGGTCATTACTTCTATCCGTGTTGATAAGTTCTGCGGGAACTTGTTTATTGGCATTGTCCCCAACGGTTAACTTGTTGCAACCTTTTACTACATGAGCATTTGTAATCACATGACCCATTTTAGATACAAAGAAACCTGACCCTGTTCCTGATTGGGGTTTCTTGGGAGCTGGTATTGTAGCGGTAACTGTTCGTTTTATACGGACATCCTTTTGAGATTTATTGCCCCACTCATCTATGGCAACTATATGGATGGAACTTTCTCCTGATGGCACATATCTTTTGAAACTAAACACTCCATTCTTTTTCAGGTCAGTTTGCCTTCCTTCCACGGTTACCTTAAGAACCTTGGAATCATCCGAAACCTTTCCTTTAATGACAGTTGTTTCTTCCTTTACAGTAATAAAAGAAGCTATGTCAATAGATGGAGGAGTTATGTCTTTCGCTGGTGCAAGAGAAATGGTTGGCTTTGACTGTCCGGGTGATGATTGAGAAAAATCTATCGACTCAGTTCTATCTCCGATACGGTCTATGAATGCGATAGCACGAATTGCTTTGGATTTATGGTGTCTAAAATTACAATTGTATGGATATGCCCCTGACTGACCAAGATTGGCGATCTCGTAAGTCTGGGTTACTTCCTTGCCTGTTAGTTTACTTACAAATGAAAATCTTCGAGGGGCGCAAAAAAAGTTATCGCGTTTCGAGGGGCGTAAAAAAGAGTCTCCTCCACCTAATGAAAAACGATCGTTTATCACTACCCCTGTCTTTGTCTTAATTTTTAAAGTAACTTTTTTGCCGTTTCCGAAGGCCTCAATTACAAACTCGAGGGTTTTTAAGTCTTCCAAACTTAACAAAAAAAATTCATTTTCATGTTTAACTTTAATATTAGATTGTTTGTAATTCGAAACTGGTGGCGGATCGAATTTGGCATTACGCAATACGCTTCCATCATCGAAGTAAACATCAGCAACTCGGGCAGCCTTGGCGCTTGAGACGAAACTGCCAGCGGTTATAAAAAAGAATGAAAATGCATATATAAGTAGTTTAAGCGGATGCATAACAACTTTCCTTTTTTTAGGTACATGCCTATATTATTATAGATTGCGGAAATAAGGAAAGTTCGAGTTTTTAAGACTGGTTGAGCGGATAAATGAAGCGGTTCAATTATGTGACTTGGTAAATGGTTAATTAATACCCCCGATATACCCCAGATTGGAAACTGTCAATCACCCCTAAGTAATTGAAAATAAATGAGCCGCCTCGGGATCGAACCGAGGGCCTAATGATTAAGAGTCAGTTTTTACATTGTAAGATATTGAGTAGTAAGGCTGTTTTTTTAATCATGATCATGGTTTGACCACTATAATTTAATAATATTCGGAAATAAGGGTGCTTGACATCTGAGCTTTAAATTATGAGAATGAGTATCATATTCATAATTTATTATTTGGGTAGCGTGAATTTGTTAACGCATAGCAAGGAGGATATAACCATGGAAGCACAAAGATTTATAGTCGGTCTGGTATTCGTTAGTTTTTTCTCTATTGGACTAGGC
>CAZMXD010000160.1:0-4949 GCA_964570185.1 uncultured Nitrospina sp.
ACCAGTAGCAGAATACAGCCCCTTGGAAATTAAGCAATCCGTAGTAGGTTATGGAAGGGCAGATAAAAATCAGGTACAAAACATGGTAACCACCCTTTTGCAACTTAAGGAAAAACCTAATCCGTTCGATGCTTCCGATGCCTTGGCCGCTGCAATTTGTCATATCCATAATGATGGGCTACAACAAAAAATCAAACAGGCGCACTAATGATCGCCTATTTAAAAGGTCAACTGATCTATAAATCACCTGAGCACACGGTGGTGGATGTGAATGGAGTTGGCTATAAAGTTTTCACACCACTTTCCACCTATTATTCTTTACCCAAACCAGGAGAACCTGTATCGCTTCGTATCCACACAAGGGTTCGTGAAGACGAATTGAAACTTTTCGGATTTCTGACGGAAGGAGAACAAACCATATTTGAAAAATTAATTACCATCAATAAAGTGGGGCCCAAATTAGCTCTCGGCATTCTTTCTGGCATGTCTCCTGCTGACCTGCTCACAGCGATAATAAATAATGATGCGGCACGATTGAGCGCTATTCCAGGGGTCGGAAAAAAAACTGCCGAGCGTTTGGCTTTGGAAATGAAAGACAAACTATCAGACCTGGCATTGGAGATGGAGCATCAACCAGATTCTTCGTCTCGAGGAGGTTTTTACGAAGATGCCCTGTCTGCACTTGTTAATCTGGGTTACAAAAAACCACAAGCGGAAAAAGCGTTGAAATCGGCTTATAATACTAATGGTCAAGATAGTTTGTTAGAAGATTTAATCAAAGAAAGCTTAAATAACCTCTAAAACCGAATACATAATGGAAGAAGACAGGCTGATCAATTCACAAATAGATGGTGAAGAAATCCAGTTTGACAACAAACTACGACCCAGCCAACTTAGCGAATATGTAGGCCAGGAAAAAATCAAAGAAAATCTTGAAATTTTTATTTCTGCCGCGAAAATGCGTAATGAATCTCTGGATCATGTTCTGCTATACGGCCCGCCCGGGCTTGGCAAAACCACACTTGCAAATATTATAGCGATAGAAATGGATGCGAATATTAAAAGCACATCCGGTCCGGTCATCGAAAAATCTGGTGACCTCGCTGCAATTCTTACCAATTTAAAACATGGCGATGTTTTATTCATCGACGAAATCCATAGACTTTCCAATGTAATCGAAGAAATACTCTACGCGGCAATGGAAGACTATAAACTCGATATTTTAATTGGCCAGGGCCCTAGTGCACGATCAATCAAACTTGATCTTCCACCTTTCACATTAGTGGGAGCTACAACACGCGCAGGTCTTCTAACCTCCCCCTTACGAGATCGATTTGGTGTTGTGCATCGGTTAGATTATTACAATGAAAAAGAATTAGAAACCATTCTCACTCGCTCGGCATTTATTCTCGAAATCTCTATTATCCCAGAGGGTGCTAACGAAATTGCACGACGTTCGCGTGGCACGCCACGAATTGCCAATCGTCTACTGAGAAGGGTACGAGACTACGCCCAAGTCAAAGCCGATGGAGTGATTAATCGCAAAGTGGCTAGCAAAGCTCTGGAAATGATGGAAGTCGATGGCAAAGGTTTAGATAAAATGGATCATAAACTATTGCTGGCAATTATTGAAAAATATTCTGGTGGACCAGTAGGAATCGAAAGCCTCGCAGCATCTATCAGTGAAGAGAAAGATACTATCGAAGATGTCCTAGAACCTTATTTGATCCAGACTGGTTTCATACAACGCACGCCTCGTGGCCGTATCGCCACCTCTATGGCCTACGAACATTTCAAAAAAATTCCACCTAGCCAAAGCCAACAAGAAAAATTGTTTTAACAAGTTGTGCATTACTATTTTGAATCGGAGGAAACGCTTCAAATGGTTACCAGAAAAAGTGGTTAGCTAATTATTCCAGACGGCTTGGAACTGTTTATGAAAAACTGGTTCCATTTGGGTTGTCCCGAATACATTGACCTGCTGGTGGTTATAGAATCCATGAAAATCCCGGCTACCAGTTACAATGAGATCGAATTTCTTTGCCAGTTCGATAAAATATTTCACCGTTCCCATTCGCTCTTGATAAGGATAATGACATTCCAAGCCGAGTAACCCCATTTCCTTCAATTCTTCAAGAAGAACTGGAGCATTCTCTTTGTGTCTACCTTTTTCAGGGCAAATCAAAGAATAGGAACGCTCTCCAGGATGCGCCATTACTGGGACTCCTTTACTTTTACGAATTAATGAAATAGCAGTGGCCACATCGAGGTTTTCGCGTTGGACATTGTATTTGACCAGGTAACGCTCAAAGGCCTGATTAGTATTGGAGACAATCCCCAATCGAACCATTTCACGCGCAAGATGAGGCCTTGCCAAAACTCCTTCAGCTGCGTTTTTGACATTTTGAAATTCTATGAGCCCCCTAAACTTTTCAGGAATAACCGCATCAATCCTTTTGATCAGCTCAATCATTCGCTTTTCACGAGTCTCGGTCATATCTTTAACCCTTTGCAGTAGTTGCGAATCAATTGACTCATAATTTTTAAAATAAGCGAGCAAATGTATATCAAAACCGTGAAATTTAACAGTGATTTCGATTCCAGGAAAAGCCTCTATATGTTCTCTCTTCGCTGCATCCAAAAAATCATGAATACCCTCAAAGGTGTCATGGTCCGTCAGAGAAAGAAGAGTTACATTATTTTTTTGCGCAATATCCACCAACCGCTCTGGTGAAAACTCTCCATCAGAGAACGTCGAATGCATATGAATTTCTGATTTTCGGTGGGTCATAAATTACCTCACAAAATTAACTAATCTTAACCGCCACAGTTCCCGGTAGCAACAGCCAATTATAAAAAATCACATTTTCAATAAAATACTTATTTCCTTTTAAAACCACTTGGTTGATTTAGAAGCGCAATTTAGATACCTTAGAAAACATGAATCGATTTCTAATAGCTATTTCAGCTCTACTTTTTACTTGTATTTTCACGTTAACAAGCCTTTACTCCGCCAAGGCTGCTCCAACACGCGAATTTCTTGTTATTTATACGGGAAACCTATTAGCGGAGTTGAAACCATGTGGCTGTGCAAAAGAAGAAGATCAAGGCGGGATTGAACGCCGTATGCAATACCTCCGCGACATCCGAAAAGAAAACCACAACATCCTTCTAGTTGACACCGGTGATCATTTCAAAGAACCCACTCGACAAGGAAAATTGAAAGCCGAGACTCTATTGAGGGCAACTGAAAAAATGGACTACGATGCTGTAGCCCTTGGCGAACGCGATCTATTATATGGATCTCAATTTTTAAAGGATCATTCTATCCCATTCGTTTCAGGCAATATTAAACTTGAAAACCTCAAATTAAAAAAATCAGTGATCAAAAAATTTCAAAATGGACTAAAAGTTGCGGTCCTTTCCGTTGTAGATCCCAACCTTTTTTACTTAAAAAATCATGCCGGTTTAACGATTCCAGACCCAGATCAAATCGTCTCGCAGGAAATTTCTCGAATTAAAAAATCACATTCCATCGATTTCCTTGTATTGCTAACCCATATGGAAAAGAAAAAATCGTTAAAATATTTGGAAAAAGATAGTGTAGATCTTGTAATCAATGGTCATATATTCAGTGAAACAGATACCGTAGATATGAAACCTGTTAAAAAAGTTGACAAAATTTTCGTACAAGCCTCACCAAGAGGCCAAAAAATGGGCGAGTTACATATTAGTATTGATAAAGCAGGCAACATTTCTTTTAAACACCGAATGGTTCGCCTTGATTCAAGTATAAATAATGACCCTGAAATGCTAAAATTATATGAAAGTTATAATAATAAAGTCGAAGCCATGTTTTTTGAAAACCTTACGACCAAACGCAATAGAAACAAGATTTCAGTTTATGCAGGTGATACCGTTTGTAAGACCTGTCATAAGGTTGCCCATGAAAAATGGGCTTCCTCAAGACATGGTAAAGCCTATAATACATTAAGAAAAATCAACAAGGCATTTGATCCAGAATGTCTGCCATGTCATGTAGTTGGCTACAAAATGCAGGGCGGGTTTATAAGTGAACTGGACACGCCAGAATTAAAAAATGTTCAATGTGAGGTTTGTCACGGCGCAGCTAAAAAGCATGCTTCGGCTCCGATGCCAGGTTTTGGGAAACAAGCAAAAAAAGCATGTAGTAAATGTCATGTAAAAAATCATAGCCCAAAGTTTAACTACAAGCAATATTGGCCCAAAATCAAACATTAATATCAGCAGATAAAACTTTTAAGGAGGAGTTCATGGGACAGGTAGCGGCTATACTCCTAGCTTTCATTTTTTTATCTTCAAATACTGTATCAGCCGATGAAAAAATTGGAGGAAAATATGAGGTCATTGGTGACATCAGCAAACTCAAGGGTACAAAAACTATTAAAATGCTAGAATTCTTTAATTATTCTTGTGGGCACTGCTACCGATTTCTAGAAACATCAAAAACACTTCGCACTAAATTTAAGGACAAGTTGCATCACAAAAAATATCCGATTTACTGGGGAGATCAGACCGCCTACCCCTCCATGGCGTTTTATATTGCCGACGATCTCGGGTTAGAAGAAGATTTCACCCAGGAATTATTTGATACCAATTTTAAATTGAATATCAATATTTTTCAGCCGAAGGTAATCCGGTTCCTTGCCAAGGAGTTTAAAATTGAAAAAGAGATGAAAAAAGGAATGCAATCTCCAAGCATAAGATCCAAAACAGAAAGGGCACTTGAATTAGCAAAAAAATACAAAGCTAATGAAACACCCACCCTGATCATCAATGATGTTTTAAAAGTAACACCCAGCATCAGCAAAGGAAATGTAGACGATATGACAGCTAATTTGGAAATCATCTTTAAGGACATTTTAAAGAATCAGTGATACTTTTTAATTAATCATTCACCTTCCCCCTAC
>CAZMXD010000161.1:0-2602 GCA_964570185.1 uncultured Nitrospina sp.
TTATTTGTATTCCATCTGAATTAATAATCAAATTCAGTAAATCCATTTTTGCAGAAAATTTTTTAACAAAAGATGAATCTTGAGATAAGTTGACAGTTTTGACACATTCTGTATAATGGCAAAATACATGGAAATTACCAATCGGTTACCATTAGCGACCGATATTGGTATTCAATCAATAAATTAAGTTACTGGGAGTGTGTAGGTGATGAAGGTTAAATGCGTTTTCGTCTGGCTGATACTAACAGTAGGAACAATTGCTACTCAAGCAGCGATCAAAGATAAAGGGTTAATCCTATACTTCAGTTTTGATAAATCAGATGGTGGAAAGATTGAGGACCTAACAATTGGTAAACACCATGGTAAATTACTGAAAGGCAAAATCGACAAGAAAAATAAAGTTTATGGCAGTGGGGCTTTACAGCTGAAAGATCCTCAATCAGCCGTAGAAGTCGATTCCTTCAAGGAGTTGGAATCTTACCAAGATAATTCCTATCTTTTTTGGCTATATTTCATGGAAGGCACCAATGGCAGTTGGAGCCAAATCGTTGCGAAGAAAGCTCCAGGGTCAGACCGGTCGCCGGGTATCTGGATCTGCCCAGCAGAATTGGGGCTGCATTGGCGGTTTAATCCTGGTAACCAAGGGTCAAATTGCATCGGCCCAGATGGTGAAGGCAAAGCATTTGATTTGAAGAAATGGGTTCATGTCGCTGGGGTTAAGAAGAAAAACTCGCTGATAATGTATATGAACGGGAAAGAAAAGGGCAAATTCGCGGCACCAGATAAACATGCTCAAGGAGAAGAAAAACTCTATATTGGCCGAACCGGTTATAGATCAGCTACTTTTATCATTGATGATTTATACGTCTACAATCGAGCCTTAAAAGAAGCGGAAGTAGAAAAGGTCATGAAGGGTAAACTTTTGCCAGTGGATCCAAAACAGAAATTAACGACGACTTGGAGTACGTTGAAACTAGACGCTCTTTAAACTGGACATTTTATAAAGGTCAAGGAGAATACACTATGCGTCAGTTCACTTCTGCTATTTTGACTTTAGCCATTGCTTTTTTACTAGTGATGACAGCTCAAAGTTCTCTAGACAAAGGTCTGCTAGTCTATTTTGATTTTGAGAAATCCGAAGGGAAAATAAAAAAACGAGCTAACAAAAATGATGGCCAGATGAGCGACAAGGTAAAATTAACTCCCAAGGGTAAGATAAAGGCGGACTAAATTGTACTGACCCCGACTCGAGTGTGATTGTAGAGTCTTTTCCTGGGTTGGAAAAATATAACATAATACCTATATGTTTTGGATCAATTTTACCAAAGGCACAAATGGTAAATGGAGTCAAATCGTGGCCAAAAAAGCACCGGGTAGCGAACGACCGCTTGGTATCTAGATTTGTCCTGATACTTTGAACCTACATTGGCGCTTTAATCCTGATAATAAGGGAACAGATCGTTGTGGCCTAACCGGTGCAGGCAGCAAATTTGACTTGAATAAAGTGGTATCACACCGCCGGTGTGAAAAGAGGCTTCGAACTCAAGTTGTATATAGACGGAAAAGAAGTTACAAAAGCGACCGGTATTCCGTCTCTGCTCAAACAGGGCGAAGAAAAGCTGTATATCGGTAACCTTCTTATTAGATGACTTAGCAGTTTATGATCGAGCCTTAACTGAAGCAGAAGTAAACAATGCTAAAAATGGGAAACTATCCACAGCTGTTGAGTTTCATGGTAAATTGGCCGTTATATGGGGCGATATTCGTTTATTTGACTAAATTGATCGTTTAATTTCGCAGAAAATTAACTTTTTAGGGCGGTACTGACTGGTATACGCCCTATTTTTTTGTCATCAGATATGACAATGGAAAATTTTCTTTATCGTATTTGACGTGATCTGATACAACCATTTTCATTATTTTCTTAAAAGTTTTATACTAACTCAAAAAACAGCCCAAACCATCTTTTAATAGCGAAATCTATCAAGTGGTCAGGAACAGTATTTTGATAACTTTTGATAATTTGACTAAAATTATTTTCTGCTTATGCTTCACTTTTGGTTTGAATTCTTCATGGGGGGAGTGGCGTTGGCCCTCCTCTAATAGGGCACCGCAGGCGAGAACTCATCATACAGCTGTCTGGACAGGTCAAAAGATGATCATTTGGGGAGGGTGGGTTGGTAATTTGCCATTTTTTAACAATGGGGGTCTTTATGATCCAAAACAGGATTATTGGCGTACCTTTTCAGTGCGGGTAAAACCTGTAGCTCGTTCTTTTCATACCGCTGTTTGGACTGGTGAAGAGATGATTGTCTGGGGTGGGTACGACGGCAGTCAAACTTTGAATAGCGGTGGTACTTATAATCCTCAGACTGATACTTGGAATCAGATCTCATTAAAGAATGCGCCTCAAGCTCGTTCTTTTCACACCGCCATTTGGACTGGTGAAGAAATGATTGTCTGGGGTGGATTCGACGGTAGTCAGACTCTCAAAGAAGGTGCTATCTACAATCCTAAAACCGATACTTGGCGAAGAATGAGTACTGAACCTGCAGTTCGACCAAGTGGTGCAAGTAGTTGTGTCTGGACTGGTGAAGAAATG
>CAZMXD010000161.1:2702-4914 GCA_964570185.1 uncultured Nitrospina sp.
ATTGTTTGGGGAGGCCACTTCACACCAGATCAACCGTTGAATAGTGGTGGCATATACAATCCAACCACTGATCGGTGGAGAACCGTTTCTTTACTTGATGCGCCTCAAGCTCGTTCCAATCAAACTGCTGTCTGGACTGGTGAAGAAATGATTGTTTGGGGAGGCCACTTCACACCAGATCAACCGTTGAATAGTGGTGGCATATTTTTGCTATCAAATTAACAAAAACCATGGCTGAAATTAAAATTTCCCAATGATGATTTTCTATGGCTACCCGATTTAACTCAATTTGGCTTTACGCAGTTGGTTTATTCTTGTTGGTCTTGAATTTGGCAAAAAGTGATTCCCTGCCATATCATTTTCATTTGAAAAAGGGATATCAACTAATTCAAACAGAACAATATCAACAGGCCATAGAAGTTTTTTATCAAGTCTTAGAACTGTCCCCTTGTGATTCTTCTGCCTACTATGGATTGGGAGAAGTATATCGGCACCAACAACAGCTGACTCTAGCAGAGAAATCCTATGAGCAAGCAATTGGACGGAAAATCGGACAGGAATTAAAAGGTCTAGCGTATTTAGGATTAGGTCAAGTTTGCCAAAAACAAGGGAAATTGACTAAGGCGCTTGATGCCATTAAACAAGCTGCCGTCGAACTACCAAGTTCTGCAGTCGTTCAAATTACATTGGGGGAAATTTACACTCAACAAAGGAAATTCGAAGCTGCTATTTGTGTTTATCATCAGGCTATTCAGCTAAGGACCGATACCGCATCGGCTGAAGCTGGATTAGGTAGAGTTTACCTACTGCAAAAACGGCCCAACCGCGCAATTGATTGTCTACAAGAGGCCATTCGGTTGGATCCATTCACTGCCAGTTACTACTATCAGTTATCTCGTGCCTATCTTTTATCTGGTCAAACTAACCAAGCAAAACAGGAAATGAAACGGTTTACTAAAATCAAGACTTATCAGGATCAAGTTTACGACTATCGAGAGGCGATCCAACTAGCTCCTCAAAATACATATACTTATGTCAAATTAGCTGAAATCCACAAGCAAGTCGGCAATCTGCAAGGAGCCGCCGAAGCCTATCAAATGGCAGTGGCTCTCCGACCTCAGTTTATAGATGGATATTGTCGTTTAAGTCAGATACGCATCCAACAAAATCTTTATGATTGTGCAATTTTTCATCTTCAAGATGGACTCAGGGTAAATCCAAATCAGGAAAAATTATGGCAAATACTGGGTGAAACTGCAATTTCTGAACAGGATTTTTCGATAGCCATTCCAGCTTATCAGAAACTAGTTTCAATCCGACCGAACTTGTGGTTTCACTGGCGAACTTTGGGCATTTTGTATGTCAACACTCAAAAGCTTAATCTTGCGTTAGACGCATTTCAACAAGCTGTTCAAGTTGGAGAAAATTCACCGCAAGCCCATAATGATTTGGCCCGCCTTTATGCTGGACTCAATCGTTCATTAGTTCAGGCGGTTCAACTAGCAAAAAAGGCAGTTTTTTTGAGTAACGAAGCGCAGTATTTGGATACTTTATCCTATGTTTACTACCGAAATGGAGACTATAGTAAAGCTTTGCAAGCAGCTCAATCGGCGATCCGACTAGCACCAGATAATCGACAATACCAAGCACAATTACAACAAATCAAAATTAGTTTGTCTGAACCTGAATAATTATCCCTGAAATCCCGTACAGGAGTTATCTTTTGCGCGGGTTTTAGTTTTCTTTTCATCCCCTCTTTAAATTGACTGGCCCAACTTGCAGTAGAGTAACATTGTTCTACTTTAGAAAAACTTGTTATATCCTAGCCTAGGCCTTAAGTTCACCGTTTTATCAAGTATTAGTGGGTCAAAATTAAAACTGTCTGAGACTTGATACTCAAATGAAGTTTCTTTTCTGGCATATGAACATTTTTTTCGCTCTTCAATGGCATACAGAAGAAGACGAACCCTATCTTCTAACCACTCTGAATTAACAGCATAACCTGGCCGGATACCTTCCTTTATCATCCAGGGAATAGACTGAAATTCAAAGTATATTGTCCGTCGGAGTTGATCAGAATTGTTTGGGTAGGAACCGTGAACCAGACGGACATTATGTATCAAAACATCTCCCGCTTTCATCGGCATCGGTTCAAGTCCTGGATAGTTGAAGCCTTGTTGACCAATTTGTTGAGAGCTTTCTCTCCTGCGGT
>CAZMXD010000162.1:0-4844 GCA_964570185.1 uncultured Nitrospina sp.
AGCGCTTTTGTACCGGTGCTATGTCTATAGGATCCATCTCCCGTGAGGCACATGAAACCTTAGCAATTGCGATGAACCGATTAGGAGGAAAAAGCAATACCGGTGAAGGCGGTGAAGATTCGATACGCTATATACCAGATGAAAATGGAGATTCCCGTCGTAGCAGAATTAAGCAGGTTGCTTCGGGGAGATTCGGTGTGAACAGTTATTACCTTGCCAACGCGGATGAAATGCAGATTAAAGTTGCGCAGGGTGCCAAACCCGGTGAAGGCGGGCAGTTGCCAGGGCATAAGGTGAGCGAATACATTGCCAAGATCAGACATTCAACGCCGGGGGTAGGATTGATTTCACCTCCGCCGCATCACGATATTTATTCCATTGAAGATTTACAACAATTAATATTCGATTTGCATAATGCTAATCCTGATGCCAGAGTAAGTGTCAAGCTGGTTGCGGAAGCAGGAGTAGGCACAATTGCAGCGGGTGTATCCAAAGCCCATGCTGAGGGGGTTCTCATTGCCGGACATGATGGTGGGACAGGCGCATCCCCTCAAACTTCAATTAAGCATGCGGGACTGCCATGGGAGCTGGGGCTTTCTGAAACTCAACAGATTTTGGTGCTCAATGATCTTAGAGGGCGTATCCGCGTTCAGGTTGATGGGCAGCTTAAAACAGGACGCGATGTGGTGATTGGCGGAATCTTGGGTGCTGATGAGTTTGGATTTTCTACCACGGCTCTTGTGACAATGGGTTGTATTATGATGAGAAAATGTCATCTCAATACATGTTCTGTAGGGGTTGCAACGCAGGACCCGGAACTGCGCAAAAAATTTACAGGCAAGGCTGAATATGTTGTCAATTATTTTAGATTTATCGCAGAAGAAGTAAGAGAAATAATGGCTGAATTGGGAATTAGGAAGTTTGATGACTTGATTGGTAATGTAGAGCTTTTAGAAGGGACAAGGGCTGTTGACCATTGGAAGGCAAATGGTGTGGATGTGAGTAAAATATTGTTTAAACCTGAGGTAGATGAAAACGTTGCCTTGAGAAATATTTGCACACAGGATCTGAGCGGGGACCTTGATAATGTCCTCGACCATAGACTGATTTCGGTAAGTCAGATAGCCCTTGAGAAGAAAATTCAAGTTTACGGAGATTTTTCTATTCTAAATACGGATAGGGCTACTGGGGCGATGCTCAGTTACCGCGTTTCTAAATTGCACGGGGAGGAAGGCTTGCCTGCCGATACGATTCAGTTCGGATTTAAAGGCTCTGCCGGTCAAAGCTTTGGGGCGTTTTTGGCTCCTGGAATAACTTTTGGTCTCGCTGGTGATGCCAATGATTATGTAGGAAAAAGTTTGTCGGGCGGGAAAATATTTATTTACCCTCCTAAAGAATCCACGCTTGTGCCAGAGAAAAATATTTTGATAGGTAATACCGTTCTCTATGGAGCTATTTCCGGAAAAGCCTTTTTTCGAGGTATTGCCGGAGAACGTTTTGCGGTTCGTAACAGTGGTGCGGAAACCGTGGTGGAAGGGGTAGGTGATCATGGGTGTGAATATATGACCGGAGGTATTGTTGTTGTTCTTGGTTCTACGGGAAGAAATTTTGCCGCGGGGATGAGTGGTGGATTAGCTTATGTTTTGGATCGCGATAATGAGTTTGAAATTAATTGTAATAAGAGTTCGGTAGATTTAGTGGATGTAAGTGAAGAGGATGATATTCAAAAATTAAAATCCTTGATTGAAGAGCATTTTCAGTCAACTCATAGCGCAGTCGCTGAAAAGGTATTGGATGAATGGGAAAAGATTTTGTCAAAGTTTGTAAAAGTTTATCCTAGGGATTACCGGCGAGTTATCGAAGAACGAAAAAATAAAAAGCTGGTTGAAAAGATCAGGTTAAAAATTGCATAAATAGCAATAGAAATAGGAGATTGAAATCTTAGATGGGTGCAATTAAAGGATTTATGGAGTTTGGACGAGAAGGTCCACCGGGTCGTCCTGTTGAGGAGAGATTAAAAGATCAGAAGGAATGCTACGCTTCTTTTCCCGAGGAAAAATTTAAAGAGCAGGGTGCGCGTTGTATGGACTGTGGGGTGCCTTTTTGTCAAAGTGAATCGGGCTGTCCTTTAGGCAATTTAATTCCCGACTGGAATGATATGGTATACCGGGGTCGATATAATGAAGCCGTCGAACTTTTATTAAAGACTAACAATTTCCCTGAGTTTACAGGGCGGATTTGTCCGGCACCCTGCGAAGGGGCTTGTGTTTTGGGTATCACTGAGCCTGCGGTGACCATTTGTAATATTGAAGAGATGATTGCGGAGAAAGGTTTCGAAGAAGGGTTTATTAAAGCCAAACCCCCCAAAAACCGAACCGGAAAAAATATTGCCGTTGTGGGCTCTGGCCCCGCTGGTTTGGCGTGCGCGGCGCAACTAAATTCTGTGGGGCATGAAGTAACCGTGTTTGAAAAAGATGATCGTATTGGTGGTTTATTAATGTACGGTATTCCCCATTTCAAACTCGATAAAGAAATTGTAAAACGGCGAATCAAATTAATGCAGGATGAGGGAATCATTTTTAAAACCGGAGTTAATATTGGCGTAGATAAACCGGCCAAGGAATTGAAAGAAGAATATGATGCGTTGGTATTATGCGGCGGTTCACAAAAACCAAGAGATTTATCCGTTGAAGGTCGGGATTTAGATGGTATTCATTTTGCCATGGATTATTTGCCGCAACAAAACAAACGTAATGAAGGTGACGTAATACCTAATGAAATTTCTATAACGGCAAAAGATAAAAATGTATTGATCATTGGCGGGGGGGACACTGGATCAGACTGCGTTGGCACCTCGCTTCGTCAAGGCGCTAAGAGCCTTGTTCAATTCGAGCTTCTCCCGGAACCTCCTACTTTGCGAACTGATAATAATCCCTGGCCACAATGGCCAAAAGTTTTCCGGGTTTCATCCTCCCATGAAGAAGCCAATAAGCGGGAAGGAAAAGAAAAAATTACCGAATATTGCGTTGCCACAAAAAAATTTACCGGTAAAAACGGGAAAGTTTCAAAAATACATGGTATTAAATTGGCTTTTGGAGATCCGGATCCTAAAACAGGGCGAGCTTCTATGAATGAAGTTCCAGGCTCAGAATTTGAGATGGATGTTGAACTTGTTTTACTAGCCATGGGATTTATACATCCTATTCACGAAGGAATGGTGCAAGAGTTGGGTTTGAAATTGGATGAACGTCAAAATGTTTTTTGCGATGAAAATAAAATGACAAGTGAAGAGGGTGTTTTTGTCGCTGGGGATATGACCCGAGGACAGTCTTTGGTGGTATGGGCAATTGCTGAAGGTCGTGAAGCGGCTCGGGCGGTGGATCAGTTTCTCATGAAGACAACCAAGTTACCCCATAGCCAATTTCTTAAATAAAAGTTTTAATCTATTTTTTACCATTTTCCTGAAAAATAAAAAGGGAGCTGCCTTGACAACAGCCCCCTTTTCAGAGGTTCCGGGTTTATACCCGGAGAGGAAAATTATTTTTTCAAAATAGATTGATCTTTTTAAAAAATATAGGGCTAAGCTTGTTTTTCCTCCTTCATTTTATCTAAAATAACTTCTAGCGATTTTTTATTTCCATCCCTTACTATTTCTACTTTTACAGATTTTCCGGGCTCAACAGCGGCTACCTGCTTTGGTAAATTTTCTACAGACATAATTTTTTTACCATTAAACATAACAATAACGTCTCCTCTTTTGAGGCCACCCTTTGCCGCAGGCCCGTTTGGAACAACATCATTGATAAGCGCACCCATGGAATCAGAAAGCTTGAATGTTTCGGCTAGTTCCGGAGTAATTTTTTGAATCATTACACCTAACCATCCACGTGTTACTTTCCCGTCTTTCTTTAACTCTTCGAGTATGTCACTTGCCATGTTTATAGGGATAGTAAAACCTATTCCAACATTACCTCCTGTCCTGGAAAAAATAGCCGTATTGATACCAATTACTTCTCCGCTCATATTAAGTAATGGGCCTCCACTGTTTCCAGGATTGATGGAAGCATCGGTTTGAATATATTCATCATAGGGTCCGGCTCCGATATTTCGGGCTTTGGCGCTGACTACCCCTGTGGTTACAGTATGGTCAAGCCCAAATGGGTTTCCGATAGCCACAACCCACTCCCCAACTTCTACATCAGCTGAATTTCCCAAGGTTAAGTAAGGAAACTCTGTGTGATCACCGGCCTGTTTAATAATTTTTAGCAATGCAATATCTGTTTTGGAATCCGATCCAATTAATTCCGCTTCAAATTCTTTTTCATTATCAAGGGTTATTTTAATCACGTCCGCATTATCTACAACGTGGTGGTTTGTCAGAATATAACCCTCTTTATCGATAATAAATCCGGTTCCGGACCCACCCCCTGGCGCGGGTGGTTGTCGATGCCCTGGTCCACCATAAGGGCCGAATTGACCAAATGGATTGCGATTGGGAGGAGTATTTCTTTTGGCGGGTTGAAATTTTACTTTTGATGTTACAAAAACAACAGCAGGGTTTTGCTTTTTAGCTATTTCGACAATCAAATTTGTTCCTACAGGATTTACTTTGCCGCTAAGGGCAGAAGCTGAATTTAAATTAAAACCATTTATAATTGGAAAGCTCAAGAATAAAATAAGAAAAGATTTTAAAAAATATTTTTTCATGCCTATATATTCCTCCATTAAATATTTATTAAAGACAAAAGTCTCTCATGCAATTTTTTCTTATTAAAAGAATAAAATCTTTATATTAAATATTTGTTAATGGAGTATTAAAAAAAATTAATGAGGGGTTCTTAACT
>CAZMXD010000163.1:0-4840 GCA_964570185.1 uncultured Nitrospina sp.
TGCGTCCGTAATTCCATATTCAACCTCGAATAAAGTTCTCGCTTTTTGGCCACTTCGGTTTTTGTTAAAGGACGGGAACAAAGTAAACTGGATTTCATCTTTTTCCTGTGGATAGACCAGGTTCGACTGAAACATTTCCTGAATAGGTTGAGGAACTATGCGATCGCTGTTTTTGTTAGGCTCGGCAAATGCATACCAAGGAAATACAAGAAAAAGAGTGATTAAATTTGATAGTAGAGGAAATCGGTAAAGGCACATAAAAAAAATCTAGTAAACTTTTGCTTAGTGGTATAACCCAACCTCCTCCAGAGAATTGGCAGCGATAATTTACCATAAAACTAATTCTCAAACTTGTTTGATTTTTTAAATTTTAGGGGTGCGAAGATTTGAATGTCTAATCCCCAGAATAGTTTAATTATCAATATCTTCTGGGCTGACCGTCCAAATTTTTACATCTATTCCTTTATTTTTTATCACCTTTTTTATTTTTTCTAGATGCTTCCAGTCATTTGTTTCTGTAATAATTAGAAAGATGCCCGCCTTCTTTCCTGTTTGAGAACTGTAGTAAAGTGCTTGCCCAATTGCTTCGGCCCACTTTTTACCAAAATCAAACTCAATGGAGTGGGTATTTGTCTCACAATCAACCCGAGATCCATCGTCCAAGGAATACTCAATTTTTCCTTTTATTCTGGGACAAACATAATTGACATAATCAGCTTCCCGATACTTACTTTTATTTGATTGGAAACTATTTGGAGGGTTTTCCCTCAAATAAGGATCGATCGATTCATTTTTTTTATGGGGTTCTGATTGCCTTAAAGCGGGTTTTCTTCCCTGGCAAAACTCATTATCCGGGCATCCAGAACAATACCCAATATCACCACAAATATAGGAACCTGATTCAGAAGGGCAGGAATGCCAGCGATGGCAACCCGAACGGTGAGCTTCAGCAATAAAAAAAGAAGCACCATTAAACATAAAAACGAATGTCCATAAGAGTAACAGTGATCTCGTTTTCATATCGAATAAAATTTTAAGGGATAGTAACTTACATATTCTATCATGGTAGGATTGGATTTAATCCTATTTGGGCTCTATTTTGTTTTTCGCAGTATTACCCAATACAAATATTGGGCTAAGGACTAAAAAGTAACCCATCCTTTAAAATGTCGGGGTAAATAGGTTTGAAGGTATAATTTTAGAACAAACTAAAAATAGGGGGATACTAATGCAATTAAATATTAAAGCATTTGCACTCACCTTTGGAATTTTATGGGGAGCAGGCCTATTCTTCCTGACATGGTGGATTATTTTACTTGAGGGAGCATCTGGTGATCCAACATTTATAGGAAGATTTTATATAGGTTACAATATTAGTCCAGCTGGTAGTATCGTAGGTTTTCTATGGGGTTGTGGAGATGGCGGCATTTGTGGTCTGGCTTTTGGATGGTTGTATAATTTTATTGCCAGAAAGTCTTCACACGCCAACGAATAAAAGCCTAAAAATAATTATTAATTTGCCAGAAACAAAGGGAAATAACCAATGATAGGAATGAGCCGTGAAGGAATCAAACCTCTAACCTGCTGATTATAAGTGCGCATCCATAAATAATTAACCACTTACCACAATAAACAAAAATCACATAATATTGCGGAAGATAGCTAGGTAGTGCTAACATTTTTTTGCTCACTTGAACTAATGTTTAATAGGGAACCCGATGAGCAATCCAACAGCTAACTTTTTTCTGGGTAAAAAGTATTTTTCAATAATACTCGCACTGGTACTTTTGATCTTACCCCAAGTTTCTCAAGCTATTGAAAGTAGAAAAGTAGAAAAGTTAATCGAAGGCGCGTTGTCGCCTGTGGAGAAACAAAATCGTATCAAAGAAAAACAGTTAGTTTTAAAACAAGGGAAAGAAAATTATTTTAAATATTGTGTTCACTGTCACGGAAAAGAAGGACAAGGTGACGGCAGAGCTTCTAAATATATTAATCCACAACCAAGAGAACTAAGCCAGGGAATTTTTAAATTTCACTCTACGAAAACTAATGCTCTTCCTCTAGATGAAGACATAATTAGAACTATTAAAGGCGGGGTTCCAGGTACGGCTATGCCCGCTTGGGGCAGGATTTTGAGCGATGAGGTTATTAACTCTCTAGTGGTATATATAAAAACATTTTCTGATAGATTTGGAATGGAGCTTCCTAAACGAAAAATTATAATAGGTATGGAACCACCCTTTGATGATTTGTCCATAGCGCATGGAAAAAAAATATATAAAGAATTACATTGCGGCAGATGCCATGGCGAGAATGGTAGAAAAGAGGGCGAGCTTTCTACAATCTTGAAAACGTTTAAAGGCACAACCTGGTTTGTTTATGATTTAAGTCGCACTGCTTTTTACAAAAGTGGCTCATCTGGGGTTGATATTTATCGAACACTTACAACAGGTTTAGATGGATCCCCTATGAATGCGTACGATTATATTACTAATTTTGAGCGGTGGAATTTAGTTCACTATGTACAATCTTTACATAGTGTTAAAAGAAAAAAAACATTTTCTGCAACAGCAAAAATAACATCAAAACGGACTGATAAACCAATAACAATAAATTTGGACGAATCTATTTGGGAAATGGCATTGGAAACTCAGATAAACTTATGGCCGTTGAGAGCACGCAAAAATCCATTTAATAAATTGTTAATTCGATCAGTACATAACAAAGATAAAATAGCGATAAAACTAAAATGGAAGGACCCTACGGCGGATAGCATTATAAGTAATAATTATGTAGATCAAAGCGCAATACAATTTGCTGTTAATTTTTCGGATATCGAAGATAGCCCATTCTATGGCATGGGAGAAAAGGATAAGATAGTTAATATTTGGCATTGGAAGGCCGATGTCCGTCAAAAAATATTTAAAAGCAATAAATTAAAACAAAAAAATATGGTTGGAATTCCTGATTCTATTAAAGGAATGTTTGTTAATCCGTTCACGGAATCCTCTGTAGAAGAAATGAACTCAAAGGGAATTGGCTCGTTAACAGTTCAACCACTTGCGGATCAAAAAGTAGAGACAAGAGGATATTGGTATAACGAGCATTGGAATGTAGTTTTTATTAGAAATTTACATGCTTCAAATAAATGGGATATTGATTTTAGTGATAAGGATCAAGTAGTTCTGGCTTTTGCTTTATGGGATGGAAACAAAAAAGAGAAAAATTCAAATAAAATGGTTAGTTTTTGGCAGATTTTAAATTTTCGTTAGCGGAGTTTCAAAGCATTTTATTAAGCTATGAGAAAAGAGAAAGAAATCTTTATATTTTGCTTAATCTTTTTTTTAATTCAAGGTCACGTTGCCACTTCTAAGGAGAGACATGAAAACACTTCTCTAATTCCGGCAGGAGAATTTTTAATGGGAACAGAAGAGGGAACAGAAATTGAGCGTCCTGT
The DNA here is from genome assembly GCA_964570185.1 of uncultured Nitrospina sp. Taxonomy (GTDB): domain Bacteria; phylum Nitrospinota; class Nitrospinia; order Nitrospinales; family VA-1; genus UBA8687. The sequence goes on from CAZMXD010000163.1 coordinate 3,458, forward strand.
CCATAAAGTGTATTTAGAAGCATTTAGAATCAGTCTGTTTGAGGTAAGTAATCGAGAATTCGAAATGTTTCAACCAAAGCATATACGAAGCGCAAGCTCATCTTGTGATAAATGTCCCGTAACAATGATCAGCTGGTATGAGGCTATTTCTTACTGTAAAAGCAAAAATGCGCGCTTGCCATCTGAAGCGGAATGGGAAAAAGCCGCAAGAGGACCCGCGGGGTATCGTTATTCTTTCGGAGAAATTCCAGACCAGTCTAAGAGTAATTTTTCAAATAGCTTTAAACTTGGGGCAAAAACTGTGAGGTCATTTCAACCTAATGGATATGGTTTATATAATATGAGTGGAAACGTTTGGGAATGGGTGGCCGATTGGTTTTATCTTTATTCAAAAACCCAAATAGATAAGCTGAGAACAAGGGTGCCTAACGCAAAAATGGTCCGTGGCGGTAGTTGGTATAATAGCGATTATTATATTAATTTAGGCATGCGTTTTAAACTGAATCCAGAGATTAAATTAAATTCTATTGGTTTTCGTTGCGCATGGGATGTTCAGTAATAAATTAAGAGATTAGGTTCTTTATTCTAAATTCTAAGACAGGGTTTCGAAATGTTTGGAATTAAAGTTTCCTCAGATTGGAAAATTTCAGAAAGTGATATTACTTCTGAAGAAATATATTTAAATCGAAGGCAATTTATCGAGAGTGCCGGAAAGCTAGGGAGTAATATTCTGGCATTAAGCGCACTCTCAGATTTTTTGATTCCAACGGGGGTTTTTGCTGAAAACTCTACCTTTGGCACTATTGCCAGACGGGATCAAAAAAACATTGTTGACTTGGAAGATAAAGTAACTTCAGAGAATCTTACTTCCCGTTACAACAATTTTTATGAATTCGGAACCAACAAGACTGCTGTTTCCTTGCTAGCGAAAAAATTACAAGTTAGGCCGTGGACAATTAAGATAGAAGGTTTGGTTCATAAACCAATGACGTTAGATGTTGATAAAATTATTCAGACAATGCCTTTGGAGCAACGAGTATATCGTTTAAGGTGTGTAGAAACATGGTCGGCAATTATTCCCTGGTCAGGTTTTCCTCTAAGGGAATTAATTAAGTTATCAAACCCCTTATCAACTGCACGGTATGTAAAGTTCAAGACATTTATTAATCCAAATGTAGCTCCGGGACAGAAGAATCGCTTTTGGGAGCCGTGGCCATACGTTGAGGGTCTTAGTATGCCAGAAGCAACTCACAATCTTGCATTCATGGCAGTGGGTATGTACGGACATGAACTGAATCCGCAAAATGGTGCGCCCATACGCTTAGTTGTCCCATGGAAATACGGTTTTAAAAGTATTAAGTCAATTGATACTATTGAATTTGT
>CAZMXD010000164.1:0-4829 GCA_964570185.1 uncultured Nitrospina sp.
ACCTTTAAGCTTTTTTTCCATTCGCCGAACTAATTCATCAAAATCATTTTTTTTTAAAATTTTGTAAAATTGGCTTCTTAAATTATTACGCATGCTAATACCATCAAGAATAACATCAACCACAAGCCAATTATTAGAATAATGCTTCAACCAAAAGTCGATATCCACCTCACCTTCTTTGTCATGAATAACAGTTAAAGGAACCACCATCATATCTTTTTTTCTTTTCGATTTTCCATAGATCAGATCCAAATCCGTAAAGAATTTTGCCGAACTGGGAAAAGCGACATATACAAACAAATTCCCTAATAACTTCTGAAATTGATCCTGTTGTTTTAGACTCTGTTTAGCCCAATATTTTCCAAGAGCCTTCTGGCTTATTTCTGGAACTTTCAGGATACTTAATGCAATATCGGAATGCTTTTTATTTGCCGCCTTTTGATCCTCGGATATTTCATCTCCTTCAACTATTTGTTTGATTTCGTTTAAAAGGAATTTTACGGCGGCTTCTGGACTCTTTTTGCCCAACTCGGCCCAGGATAAAACGGGAATTAAAAGGAATAACAGTAATGTATTAAAAGCAATTAATTTTAGATTTCTCATAATATGATACTTTTGTATGGACTTTTAATGTCTTACAATTATAGCGGAATCTGACCTCGCCTATGAATACCATTTTTATAAAATTAATGAGTTTTTTGTTAGCTTTATTACTAACTCAGAATATTAATATTCTAACTGCTTTTTCACAAAGTCCAACGCTGGTTGAAATAGATCGCCTGCATCAGGAAAGTAAATCGTCTTTGGAATACAAAAAAATATCAAATCAAATTGAAAATATTTTGACAACCCGCCCAGGCCAGCATGAGTGGCAATGGCGTCTAGCTAGAACCCATTATGCAATTGCAAAAATATTACCCGAGAATAACATTTATCATTACGGGTTATGTATTTCTTACAGTTCTAAAGCTATTAAATTACAACCTAATTCTGCTATTAGTTATTTTTATCGTGGACTCTGCCGAGGTAAACAAGGAGAAATTAATGGAATTTGGGCCAGTTTGGGAATCATCAGCCCTTTTGAGGAAGATATGGAAAAAGCGGTTAGCTTAGATCCAACGGTCAGTCATGCAGGACCCCATAGAGCCCTTGGAAAATTGTATCTGGAATTGCCATTTATTTTGGGTGGTGATTTGGAAAAATCATCCTTTCATTTGAAAGAAGCTGTTCGAATAGCTCCTAATTATGCAGAAAACTATTTGGGTCTAGCGCAAGTCCTCATTAAAAAAAATAATTTTAACAAAGCGCGAGAAACTCTTAATAAATTAATACAACTTACAGATAATACGCTTGACGAAAAACTTCTCTCTCTAAAAAAAAAGGGAATCAAGTTATTAGAAGAAATTACGCCCAGATAACACCATGCTTAAAGAAATCAGAATACAAAACTTTGCCATTATAGAAAATCTTGTGGTGAATTTTGAAAACGGACTGAATGTACTAACCGGTGAGACGGGTGCTGGAAAGTCTATTATTATTGACGCGCTTAATTTATTACTTGGAGGTAGAGCAGACACAGACTCTATTCGTACCGGCGAAACAAACGCATTAGTCGAAGGTTTTTTTCAAATAGCTAATAAAGAGATCCTCTCTTTAGTAAAAGAAATTGGCGTGGAACCAGAAGATGGAGAATTGCATATAAAACGACAGATTTCCAATTCAGGTAAAAACCGTTGTTTTCTAAACGATAGTCAGATCACCGTTTCTACACTCGCAAAAATAGGTGACCGATTAGTCGATCTTCATGGACAACATGACCATCAAACCCTTTTACATCCTGAAATTCATGTCGATTTGTTAGATTTGTTTGGCAAGTCCAAACAAAGCCGTGATGCATATTCCAAAGAATTTTTTGATTATCAAACCTTGGTTAAAAAACTTCAATCTTTAAATACCGACGAGCAGGAACGTCTGCAAAGGGAAGAGTTTTTAGGTTTTCAAATTTCTGAAATCGATGCCGCTAACCTCTCCGAAGAAGAGGAGGAAATAATCAAGGCAGAACAAAATAAACTCCGGCACTCAGAAAAAATTAGAGAAGCTCTGCAACATAGCCAAACTTTATTATCTAATCAAAGCGGTTCAATATTGGAAAACCTGCGCCAAATATTAAAAGATCTTGAGCCTTTGGTTGAAGTAGATACGGATTTAGCTTCACCTTTTGAGAAATCGCAATCTGCTTTTTACGAATTGGAAGATGTAGAAGAAATTTTGAGATCTTATGACCAATGCTTGGACTTCAATCCTGAAACACTAGAGAAAATCGAAGACCGTCTGGCTGAAATCAATGGGCTTAAAAGAAAGTACGGAAACAGTATTTCAGAAATTCTTTCTAAGCGTGAAAAGTTTGCTACTGAACTAGGGCAGTTAGCCGCGAACGAAGAAAATACCAAAAAGGTTGCCGAAGAAATTAATAAAAAAGAAATGGTAATTGCTAAACTTGCCATCGAACTTGCTGAAAAGCGCGAAATCGGGGCTAAGTCTTTAAAACAGGGAGTTGAAAAAGAATTAAAAGAATTGCATATGAGCGGGGTACGTTTTGGAGTCGACTTTAATTATCTTCCAGATGCGGAAGGTTTTGTTGAATATCGTAACACCAAATTGAAACCGACATCGGTTGGTTTGGGCACCTTAGAGTTTTTATTTTCCCCCAACCCAGGAGAAGAACTTCGTCCTTTGGCTAAAATTGCCTCGGGTGGTGAACTTTCGCGGATCATGCTAGCTTTAAAGTCAATTTTAAATAAGCAAGATACCATCCCCGTGATGATTTTTGATGAAGTTGATACTGGGATAGGTGGGCGTGTTGCGGAAAAGATCGGCGATAAATTAAAAAAGGTGGCCGAAGGTAAACAGGTGTTTTGCATTACTCATCTTCCACAAATCGCAGGCAAGGCCTCTACTCATTACCGCGTGGAAAAGCGGATAAAAGGAAAACGCACTCGTTCCGGAATTCGACAATTGGATTTTGAAGAACGAGTGGAAGAGTTAGCAAGAATGTCTAGTGGAGAAAAAATCACCAAAGCATCTCTGCAACATGCCCGCGAACTTATCCAGCCTTCTAGCACAACCTAATTAACATGAGACAAGCGCAATTCCAATTTTCAATTTCTACATCAGGACGAGGGATTTATAAAATCAACAATCCGATAGAGAATTGGATGCAAAGTCAGCGCGTCCGCTCTGGATTAATAACCCTTTTTATTCCTCATACTTCTGCATCCTTACTTATCCAGGAAAATGCCGATCCCGATGTGTTGAAAGATTTGAATAGCTTTTTCAACCGACTCATACCTGACGGAGACCCCCTGTATGATCATCAAGCTGAGGGTCCCGATGATATGCCGGCTCATATTCGATCCGCTTTGACCCAAACACAACTATCGATACCAGTACAAGACAATAGAATGGCACTTGGAATTTGGCAGGGGATTTACCTTTTTGAACATCGTGTTAGTCCACATACCCGAAATGTTTTGTTACATTTATTGGGTGAATAAATGTAAGTGCCTAAAACTATCTTATTTTTATCCAACATATATAATTTTTAAAAATAATTTTCACTAAAATATGGATTGGCCTCTACGAAATAAAATCACTGCCAACAAGATAGATAGAGAAATAATCCATATTACCAAATAACTGGTCATGGATTGACTGGCTTTTTGTTTTTCCAACCAGCTTCTTGGCTTAATACCCCTTACTAGAAAAACAACTTTTGCCGCAAGGTTCACGCATATAATATTCATTGCCAATAATAAAGCCGCACCGATAGCAAGTTGGGTTTGCTCCGCTCCCAACATGATTCCCAATGTAGCGGTCGGAGGTAATAAAGCAACCGCAACCATAACTCCTACTAGCACACTTGAAAGTCCCGTGGTTAAGGAAATAACTGCGGCTGCGCCTGATGCCAATGCCAGAGCCATGGAATCCAATCCGGCATCCGTTCTGGCTAAAAGCTCCGGGCTGTCCAAATTCATAGGATGATACATTCCCACACCAATGGAAAGAAACAGCGCCAATCCAATTCCCGTGATTATGGTTTTAAAAGCTTTCCACATAAGGTGCGCATCACCCAAAGCCGCACCAAGAGCCAAAGCAATATTAGGACCTAAAAGAGGGGCAATAACCATGGCACCTATCACCACAGCAACATTATTTTCAAGCAAACCAATTGCCACTACTACGGTTGATAAAAAGACCAGCAACAAATATGTAGAATCTAGCCTCGTGTTTTTTTCAATTTCATTATAAAGTTCTTCGCGGGTCGTGGTGACAGGATCAGGCGAGGTCTTTTCTTCCGCAGATACCTTTCTCGGTAACGCAGCCTCCAAGTTCATAACAAGAATTTTTGAAGCACCTTGGGTTCCAATTACCCCTTGCAACGCATCCAATACGGATTGCCTTTTCTCATCGCTGACCAAGGCCCGTATCATATTTTTTCCGTCCTCGTCCGAGGTCACCCAAAGAACTTCCGAGTCGTGCTGAGAAATTATACTTTTAACGGCAGAAAGTTTTTCAACTGGTATAACAATCTCAATTATTTTCATTATTTAGTGATACCCAATCTCTTAATGCGCAAAGAAGTTTGGGATAATAAAGTTTAGTCAGGCAGCAGGCTTGGTCAATCGCCTCAAAATGATCTGCCCCAAAGAATTAAATCATTTTTTTAGTGGAAAGATTGGCTATATTGCGAAGAACCTGTTCATTGCATTGAACGCAAAAATAGCCTTCGCCAGAAAAAATCCAGCACTCATCTTCAACCCATTCCCGAG
>CAZMXD010000165.1:0-4817 GCA_964570185.1 uncultured Nitrospina sp.
ATGTACTGTAACTTGTAAACGAATTTGAAAAAGTGATATAATTTTCAATAGGTTATATCTCTCTTCACTGCTAAAAAATGCCCTTCCACAAATATTTTAATACCTTATTTTTGCTAGGCTTTTTATTTCTGACCTCTTGTCAAGGTTTTAAATTTGACCCTTGGCCAGAATCGTCTTATGGGATTCATCATACAGTTCAAAAAGGCCAAACACTTTATCAAATCGCCCAAATATATGGACTAGATATAGAGGTAGTACGCCGTGCCAACCATATCCTAGATGTATCAAAAATAAAAACGGGTGACCGGTTATGGATTCCTGGAGCACGCCGCGTGCTTTCAGTTCCTAACAGCTCACCTTATTTAGGCTCAAAAAAAACTCGAACCGCACAAAAGAAAAAAACGCATACAACCCGACCACGTAAGGGGATTCTTATCTGGCCAACAAAAGGAACTTTAACATCCGGTTTCGGCAAAAGAAACGGTCGTAAACACGAAGGAATTGATATTGCTGGACCCAAAGGAACTCCCATATATTCGGCCGCCGCAGGCGAAGTGGTTTTTAGCGGTCAGGGCCCCACGGGCTACGGGAAAATGGTTATCGTAAAACACGCCTACCATCTGACCACCGTTTATGCGCATAACTCCAAAATTCTAGTAAAAAAAGGTGCGTATGTAAAACAGGGACAAAAAATTTCCTTAATGGGAAGCACTGGGCGCTCCACGGGGCCACACCTGCACTTCGAAGTACGAAACGATACCGAACCCAAGAACCCGATAAAATACTTACCAATGAGAAGATAAAGTTTTCATCACCTCATTTTTTTGGTAAAAACCACCGTATAACTAGGGATAAAATAAAGAAAGGCACATCCATGGAATCTGTAAAACAAATTATCCGCGACATTCCTGACTTTCCAAAAGAAGGAATTGTCTTCAAAGATATCAGTCCACTTCTTGCAAATGCATCGGCATTTGGAAAAACAATCAATACCTTAAAAGAAAGATACGCGGGTAAGAAAATCGACAGAGTGGTTGGAGTGGAAGCACGCGGATTCATCTTCGCATCAGCACTCGCTTATGCTTTGGAAGCGGGCACCACTATGGTTCGCAAACCGGGAAAGCTGCCCTACCAAACCTATCAGGAAACTTATTCTCTGGAATACGGATCAGATACTATTGAAATTCATCAGGATGCCTTTCAACCTGGTGAGCGTATTATCCTCATCGATGACGTTCTGGCTACCGGAGGAACGCTGGCAGCGACGTTAAATCTAATTCGTAATAATTTTAAAAATGTAGAAATTGAAGAAGTCGCCTTCCTTATCGAACTGGATTTTTTGAACGGACGCGAAAAACTTAAAGGTATTCCCATCCATTCCCTGATCCACTTCTGAGGTCGTGGCCTATTGTGCTCCTGTGGTAATAAGGCCGAAGGGGATCTCCTTAGCAAGGGCTTCGGTGAGTTTTTTAGTATCTTCCAGAAAATCCGGAGAGATCATCAGTTCGATTAGACCTCGTGCAGGGTCTATCGTTCGCACAACAGCAAGATGATCGTAGCCCTCAAAGATGCTGACGATATAAGCTATATCTTTTTTATCTACTTCTACCTGCCATTGAATGGAATCGTTATACACAAGACTAATCAGGAGTATTCGCGGTTTTCTTTTCTAGCAACAACATGATGAGACTAATGGCGGAAGGTGTGATACCTGAAATGCGCGAAGCCTGACCCAGAGTAACGGGCCGTATTGCCTCGAGCTTTTGAGCGACTTCACGGGAAAGACCAGGTAACCCTCCATACTGAAAACTTTCTGGGATACGATAGTGTTCCAACTTTTTTTGTTTTTCAACCAGTTGATTCTGCCGGGTAATAAATCCTTCGTACTTCACTCGAATCTCCACTTGCTCCCCAACAAGTTGCGGCACTTCCTCACTTTCGAAGGCACGAAGCAAGCCATCGTACGTGACCTCGGGTCTTCGCAACAATACATTCAAGGTGGTCGCATTTCGCAATTCATTGATACCCAGCTTTGATAATTTCGCTAATGTTTCCGGATTGGGTAAAACGGTGGTCTCCTCTAGTCTTTTTATTTCGCGTTCAACTGCATTGTATTTTTTCATGCAACGGCTATAAAGTTCTCCGTGGACCAACCCCAGCTCATGACCCTTCCCCATCAACCTTTGGTCCGCATTATCCTGTCTTAAAATCAAACGGTACTCCGCCCGGGATGTAAACATGCGATAAGGTTCTTGCGTTCCCTTGGTAACAAGATCGTCAATGAGAACGCCGATATAGCTGTCCATTCTTGTCAATAAAAATGGTTTGCGGCTTTGTGATTTGAGCGCCGCGTTGATTCCAGCCATCAAACCTTGGCACGCCGCCTCTTCATAGCCCGATGTTCCGTTGATTTGTCCGGCGTGAAATAATCCACTCACCCGTTTTGTTTCGAGAGAAGGCATGAGTTGAGTCGGTGGGACAAAATCGTATTCCACTGCGTAACCAGGAAGAACAATCTCTGCTTCTTCCAATCCGGGAATGGTATGGACCAATTGTTTCTGTACCTCTTCGTCCAGGCTGGTAGAGATCCCATTCGGATAAATCCAATCCGTATCGAGGCCCTCCGGTTCCAGAAAAATATTATGAGAAATTTTATCGGGAAACTTAACTATCTTGTCCTCTATCGATGGACAGTAGCGCGGCCCGACCCCTTCAATAATGCCACTGTATAATGGTGACAGGTGCATGTTATTCCTAATGACCTCAGCCGTTTTCTGATTCGTAGAGGTGATATGGCAGGGTACTTGATCCTGCGCAATGCGCGGGGTGGAGAAAGAAAAAGGTCGGGGCAGGTTATCTCCTTCTTGAATAACACATTGGGAAAAATCGATGCTGTCTCGTTTTAATCGCGGAGGTGTTCCTGTCTTCAGACGACCAAGTTCGAACCCTGCGGCCAGAAACGATTGGGATAATTTTGTTGAAGGCTTTTCACCAACCCGGCCTGCTGGGCGATTGTTTAATCCTATGTGAATACGGCCATTTAAAAAAGTTCCCGTGGTAATGACAACGGAAGAACATTGCAACTCCAATCCACTCTTGGTTCGTATGCCTTTCACCGCATTGTTTTCGAAAATCAGTTCGTCCACTTCTTCGTATAGAAGTTCCAGATTTTCTGTGTTTTCCAAAACTAAGCGCATTGCATTTTTGTATTGGTGCTTGTCTGCTTGGGCGCGATACCCGTGAACAGCCGGGCCCTTAGAGGAGTTTAATAAGCGAAACTGGATGCCCGTCTCATCGGTAACCTTTGCCATCTCGCCGCCGAGGGCGTCGATTTCGCGCACGATATGTCCCTTGCCGACTCCTCCGATAGCGGGGTTGCAGGGCATCAAGGCGATCTTATCGGCTTCCAAAGTGACCAGCGCCGTAGCACAACCCATGCGCGCAGACGCCAGTGCCGCTTCGCAACCTGCATGGCCGCCTCCTATCACTATGACATCATATCTTTTCATGTTATCTTGCATTAATTAATCGGGGTGTTTATTTTACAATAAAACGCTTCCATTTCAGAACGAATAAACCAGATACCGACGATAAATGGATTTTCAAGCAGTGAGCAGAGACGTCAAACGCGAGTTTGAAGAAGAATGGGAAGGTACTTCTGTTGAAACTCTATTGGAAACCAATCAATATCCGCGGACCAAAGAAGAATTCACCTGCCTAGAGAGGTTTCTTCCAAAAGAGGATCTCATTCTGGAAGCAGGATGCGGACTCGGACCCAAGCTCATCCACTTTGACCGAAAAAATTACAAAATTTGGGGAATCGATTACATCTATTATGCATTGAACCAAGTAAAAAACTACAACCCCAAATTGATCCTTGCGCAATCCGATGTGCATGCCCTGCCATTTCCCGAATCGACCTTTGGAGCCTATCTTTCTTATGGTGTGGTCGAACATTTTCCACAAGGACCACAGGATGCGATCATTGAAGCTTATCGCGTATTAAAACCCGGCGGACTTATTTTTATGATGGTTCCTGCCGCCAATCCTTTAACACATTTTGTGTATGACGAACAAAACTTTCTTCACAAACTCAGAAGAAACGGACTAGTAAGAAAGTTATCGGGCAAACCTCCGCTACCCCTCAAGGAAGATCATCTGACTTATTTTAAGCTGCATGGTAGAGATGAAATGCGTAGTATACTCGAAAATTCCAAATTTAAAATAATTCACGAGCAACCGATGAGCCATAGTTTTAATTTGTATCTTGGATGTGAATGCTTCCACAAAGATACCAACGGACGAACCAACCGCCTCGCAGAAGGTTTGGCCGCCCTGCTTCGCATGTTCTTTCCATGGTCTTCCTGTAATTATCTTCTATTTGTTGGGAAAAAATAAACCCGGTTTATTTTCCCGAGGTCATTAAAAGAAGTTTTAATTTTAAGGACAAGGAATCATCCATGGTTGCGGAACCTCTGAAATGGCGGAAGATCGAACGCAGAAGTGTTATGAAGAAATTTATCTTATAAAGAGACCGTAAAATAATATTCCAAATAAAGGAATAGTATTTCGAATAAAAATAAATATTACTTCGGTAAGCTTCTATTATTACTTTTTTTCGATAACGTTTCTGATGAGTGCTTTGCCCCTGTAAATGTTGCACCGAGGTTTCGGGATAAAAACAAATTCTTTTGCCGGCTTTTCTAGCCCGCCTGCAAAGATCATCTTCTTCGTTGTATAGAAAATAATTTTCATCCATCAAACCGATACACTCAATCAAATATCGAGACACAACAAAGCAACAACCGGAAATCACC
>CAZMXD010000166.1:0-4812 GCA_964570185.1 uncultured Nitrospina sp.
CCAGATTTAATACGGCAAGCCGTAAAAAACGGTGCAAATTTTTTAGTAAACATTACCAATGATGCATGGTTTGGAAAAAGCGCCGCATCTTATCAGCATATGAGCATGGGTGCATTGCGTGCGGTGGAAAACAGAGTACCTATTGTTCGGGCTGCTAATACTGGTATTTCTGGCGCCATTGAAGCTACAGGAAAGTTAAAAGACGAAACAAAATTGTTTGTAGAAGGTTTTCGAGTTACGCAAATTTCTCCCGCGCAAAGTGGGAACACTTTCTACAGCCTCAACGGAGATGTCTTCAGTTGGTTATGTATATTCCTAACAGTACTGCTTGGATTTGTATTACGAAAACAAATATAACATATTGGTTTAAATCAACCTGTTGTTAAATGGTTTAGAATTAGTTCAACGTTTTTATCTCCGGGTTTGACGCTTACAAACCCCTCTATATCCCCTGCACCAGCACGGGCATCACCATCTGCATCGATTCTTCCCGTCAAAACCATCGGACCTTCAAAGTTGGCCCCGGGAAACATGACATCCTGTGGTCCCAAATTAAATTTTAAAGGCATTTTGATTTCTGGAATTCTTTTAACAGCAAGAGGTGGTCCGCGTTTAATTTCCATACTTCTTGCAAATAAAAACAACACGGCATTGTCTTTAATTTTGTTTTTGAGTCCCTTGCTAACACGAACCGTTCCCTGAATATTGAGGGTGACCCCTTCTACCATTGTATCCAGAATTAGCCCCACTCCTTTTTCTCCGGCTTTTACGTTAATTTTGCCTTCGACATCACCAGGGCTCGATTTTCGATTTCCATCCTGATCAAGCCTTGCTGTTAAAGTTAAATTTCCTTCGAAAACACTGCCTTCCATCATGGTGTTAAGCTGACCAATTTCAAATTCAAACGGAAAATCAAATATTCCGTGTTTCCTCACTGCTAGAGGAGGGCCTGATTTCTCCCCTTCAGGACGGGCGAATAAGAACAAAATAGCACTAGGATTTATTGAAATCCCCAAATCGGGTAAAATTGAGATAGTGCCAGAAACATCATTTTTATGGATTTTTGGATCATTTTTACGTGCAAGTTCCTTCTTCAAAGTTTCAGGTAAAGGATGCTCTTTCATTTTTCCTTCACAGCCAAAGAGAGAAAAAAATGCGCAAAAATATAAAAAAAGTGTTAATTGTTTCAAAATATTCCTCCGATAAGAACTTATAAGGCTTGGGAAATTAATATGGTTATGCGGCTTGACATCCCTTTAAATAGATTTGATTAATAATTTAAATCCACTAAATAATTTTCAATTAGCCAATTGAACCCGGAATATTCGACGTTATAAAGAAACATTACAGAGTGCGCAAGTTTAAGGGTCCGAAAAGGCTTTCAGGTTTGGAGCATAAAATGTTTCACGAGGTCAAAATATTTGATAAAAAAGGAAAAGTAAAAAAAATCCTTTCCAGTCAGAAGCTGAGTAAAGATTATTGGAAGTCATTTTACCAAATGGGCGAGCCCATTAAAAAAAAAGCAAAGAAAGGCGGACAAAAAACATCTCTTGTTTTAGATTTTGATGATGAAAACCTTTCTTCCAATACTTAAAGAATAACGGTAAGTTAACTGCGAAGCTAATTCAATTAGGGACTTTTCAATTACTGGCTAACTCCTAATCCTCCACCAAGGTTGAGTTGACAAAAAATTGGAATTTCCTAACGTGGGAGGCAAATTCAGGAGGAATCGCCTCCCACGTGCCCCTTTTATTCTGCGCCAATCTCATCATCTTAATTAATTAAAAAAGAGACAAGAGGTATTGGCAAAACCTTATTAGAATCAGATACCTACTGGCGGTAGTCTTTACCGTCAAGGTTTATTATCTTGCACATTTCCATTAGACGGGAGTGAATACGGGCACCGATTTTTTCTTCAAGGGTAAAACGTGAATAGGCATTAGACAAGCCTTGCTTATCATTTCGAGAATTAGATGCTAAGGAATTTTCAAGCTTATCGCTAAAATTAGTAGTTACTAGGGTAACCTTATCGTCATCGTTGTAGCGGGTGGAAATAAAATGATCAAGAATGGTAATTTCCCAGTCCGTATTGCGGCCTTTCGCCAGTTCATCAATTACCAGTACCTTTACTCCAACATAAGGGTCAATAACATCCTTTTCTGAAATATCCTCACCATACCCGTGGCGAATATCTCTCAGTAGCTCAAAAAAATCTACAAACTTGCATTCCACCCCGTGCTGCATAACCAATTCTTTAATTACTGATACTACAATATGCGTTTTCCCAAGTCCTGGCGAACCCATATATATAAGACCTTGACTGTATTGGCCCTTTCTGGCAACGTAATCTTTAATGAATTTTTTTGAATTGAGTAAAGCATTTTTCTGCGTCCTATGCTGCGGTGGTTCGACCAAATAGGAACTAAAATCTTCATGAACGAACTTACCTGGTACGCCAGCCTGATTAAATAACGCCATTCTTTTAAAAAACTCGTTGCATTCGCATTCTCTAATTTTGGATAAACCTTCTGGGGCTTCTTCAAAAATTCTGCGGCTGCCTTCACAAAGCTTGCACTCAAAACAAGAGCAGGCTTCGGCCTTCACTTTTCCCTTCATGTTTACAAAAACATATTTTTTATCGCGGCAACGTCCACAATCTATTGCTTGTTGTATCTTTTGTTTCATCCAGTTTTTATTTCTTCTTCAATAAAATCTTTAAGATAACTCAGGCTAACACGGGTTGGCTGCCTAGGATTGGTACTTTCAAATTTAAAGAATCCAGTTTCAATTCCACGGCACACTACCCCTACTGGCACCCCACGATTCTCCCATTGCTGGATGAGATCGTAGTCCGTTGCGGAAAGGGACAGACCCGATGCCTTAAGGGATAGAACAAACTGCTCCACCGTTACCAGGTAATCCTCGTTTTCCATTAATTAAATGATGAGAGGTAAAAATTTTGGTAAGAATACTACAGGTGCGTTAAGAAAAAAAGTATTTAACTCTTGGTATCGAGCAAAGAGCCAATTATTTCATCGTTGGCTTTAATAACATTAACATTGGCCTTAAAAGCCGCTTTGGAAACAATCTGATCAATCATCTCTTCTTCAATATCAACATTAGAACCTTCTAAAAAGCCTGCTATAAGCGATCCTAAAGCACCTTCGCCTGGAATACCTAAAATCGGTGCGCCAGATGCAGCCGACTCATTTAATAGGTTACCGCCCACAGCAATTAAGCCTTCTGGATTATTAAAATTAGCGAGTTGAATCTGGCCTGTCAATTCGAGCCCCGCCGGGGTTTGCGAAGATACTTGACCATTGGCTCCTACAGTAATTCCATTATTTCCTGCTGGAATATTGATCTCGGGGATCAAGCTGTTGCCATTGGCATCAACCACTTGGCCAGCGCCATTCAATTTAAAACTTCCAGCGCGAGTGTAACTGGTAACTCCATTCGGATTTGTAACCTGGAAAAAACCCCTTCCTATAATGGCAAGGTCCAAAGAATTGTTAGTGGGTATCAAACCACCCTGAGTGTTGGACTTGGTAATCGAGTGAATACGTGTGCCGCCTGATTTATTTTCAATGGTGTTTACTTCGCTTTTTTTAAATCCAGAAGTTTGTAAATTAGCAAGATTATTGGCGCTGTTCTGCAGTCGCTTGGTTGCGTTGCTTAAACCAGTTAAAGCGCTAAAAATCGATCCTAACATTACTCTCAGTCCTCCTTATCAATTCGGGATAAGAATTTCATCATTACTCGTATGTTTCAAGACGGGTACTTTTCTAAGAGAACGCAATGAAAAGCTCATTGCTGTTTCATCACAATTATCCTGATGCAGACACCGCTGGCAATCGTTCCAGACTTTTTGCGGTAAGTTCACTTTATCTATTATCTGGAATCCCAACTTCTCAAATAAAGGGATTGCATAGGTTAAAACAAAAACCGTATCGCAGTTATGACTTAATAATGCATGCTCAATACTTTCTTGGACTAGTTGCGTGGCAATTCCCTGCCGCTGGTAGCGCGGATCAACTCCCAGCGAACGAATCTCAACAAGATTGTCCCAACCATATTTTAAATTGCAGATACCAATGACCTTACCCAACTTTTCATACACCCAAAAACTGGCGATGTTCTGTTCGATTTCTTCTAAAGGTCGGAACAACATTTTTCCGTCTTCAGAATACAAACAAATTAGGTTTTGAATGGCTTGGGCATCTTCAGTTTGTCCTTTACGTATCATTAAAAGTATCTGCTCACTATTAAGGTTTATAATGTGATATCTGCTGGTAGTATTTTAGTATCAACGAGTTTGACTCATCAGTCAAGTCTGTAACAAAGCATATAAATCATAAATTTTGCTTTTTCATAAAAACGCATCCCTCTTGGGATAAGACGCCATTCGAAGGTATTGATTTATAAATTTAAGCCTATAGGTGAACTGCGCCAACTTGCTAGGCTAATGAACGAGTTGGTCTTTAAGTTGGTCGAGGAGGAGGATATTATTGATTGAGATCGCAACTTTATCAGCCATGCGTTCGAGAAACTCGGTTCCAAGCCCTTCATGAAAATGAAAAGCTTTAGGGCTACCAAAAGCAATGACCCCAACCAAAGTTTCCTGCGCAATAATCGGGATGAGCGCTTCAGAGTTGACGGGGTTTTCTTCATCAGAAGATGGATTAAATACATCGGACTCCTCGATTTCCCCACGCAATATTGGTTTAGGTTTTTCGTCAAACCAGTTTGACGCGGTTTCTTTGCTGATAAACTTGACTATCTCATCGAGATCTCCGTTGTATCGCTCCCTTA